>NZ_JZRD01000017.1:0-260944 GCF_000963995.1 Pantoea sp. SM3 | reverse complement strand
CGTTACCGCCTGCACCCCAGACTGTGTTATCGCCTGCATCCCAGACTGCGTTACCGCCTGCAACCCAGACTGCGTTACCGCCTGCAACCCAGACTGCTTATCATCCGGCTCTCAACTGACAAACATCACGCCAGCAGTGGGCACTGCGGCGGCAGACGGCAGCTCAGCGCGCCTGGCATCACTTCAATTTCAAATTCGCTGCCGGTCAGCGGCTCGCCATCCAGATTAAACGTCATCTCATGCGGGGAACGAATGCGTAGCGATTGCAACTGCGCCGAGACAATATTCGGGTTCTCATCATTGCGCGTCAGCGAATGCAGCAGCGTTGGCAACAACTCCTGCGCAGTCACAATACTCAGATTCAGCTGCCCATCATTGATCAACGCATCCGGACACAACTTCTGCCCGCCACCCGCCTGACGACCATTACCAATGCCGATCACCAATGCATCGCCTTGCCACGCAAAGCCCGGTCCGCTGATCTCACAACTATCCGGCTTCAGCGCATCCACCCGCATCAAACCGTGAATAAAGTACGACACGCCGCCCAAAGCCGATTTCAATTTCTCCGGCGTCTCCGTGGTGATACGCGTGCCAAAGCCACCGGTCGCCATATTGATAAAATAGCGATCGCCATTCACGCGCGCCAAATCAATCGCGCTGGCTTTGCCCAACACCGCCAGACGCAGTGCCGGTTCCATCTCCGCTGGAATACCGACGCTGGTGGCGAAATCATTGGCCGTGCCAAGCGGCAGAATACCCAGCGCCGGACGTTGCTCTTCAGCCACCGCCGCCAGCGCTGTGGCAATCTCATTGATGGTGCCATCGCCGCCACCGGCGACCACGGTTTCAGCCTGCAACGCCACCGCTTCCTGCACGTAACGGTCGCCGTCGCCCTTTTCCCAGGTCACGCGCACCGCCAGATTAAAGCCTTCCTCACGCAGCGTATTAACCGCCGCACGCAAATCTTCATTGCCCGCGCCTTTTCCATTGAGGATCAGCAGCGTCAGTGGTTTGTTTTGCATAATCAGTTCCTTGAGGCGAAATACGATGCAGTGGTTATAGCATAGCTGGACGGGGAACTTTATCGGCGGGCGATGAAAAAAAGAAAACCCGCACGGGGGAGCCGGGCGGGTGAATGAGGTGGTTCCTGGTACTACCTGCTGTTTATTGTTACTCGTTAGCAGCAGGCGGGATTCTAAAGCGAGGCGCAGCGGCGGTCTGTGATCCTGTTCTAACTTCGCGCCTTTCTTTTCATTATGTGCGCTTTTTTCCGTGCGGATCGTAGGTGCTATTGCCATCAGTAAAATTACGCATCAACAAGGCAAAGGCCAGATCCACCGATTTCGGTACCGGGATCCACACGCGATGCCCATCGCCCGGTGCCACCTCCACTGCCGCGCCTTTATCATTTTGCATCGATTCCAGCGTACAGTTCAGATTGCCCTGCGGCGTCATGATCTCCACGGAATCCCCGAGCAGAAACTTATTCTTCACCGCGATCTGCGCCCAGTCACCGCGACGCTCACCGGTAAATTCCCCGACAAACTGCTGGCGTTCGGAAACGGAGAAACCCTGCTCATAGTTCTGATAACTATCATGAGTATGACGACGCAGGAAACCCTCGGTATAGCCGCGATGCGCCAGACCTTCCAGCGTCTCCAGCAGCGCCGGATCGAACGGCTTGCCGGCTGCCGCATCATCGATGGCGCGACGATACACCTGCGCGGTGCGCGCACAGTAATAAAAAGATTTGGTACGGCCTTCAATTTTTAATGAATGCACACCCATCTGGCTCAGGCGCTCGACGTGGGCCACCGCGCGTAAATCCTTTGAGTTTATGATGTAAGTGCCGTGCTCATCTTCAAAAGCACTCATCACTTCACCAGGCTTCATCTTCTCTTCTAACAAAAATACGCGGTCGGTCGTCGCGCCAACACCCAGCGTAGGCTCCTGCACCTCAACCGGCTGATGGAAACCGACAATATTGCCCACCTCATCCTGTTTGCCTTCTTCTACTTTATATTCCCAGCGGCAGGCGTTGGTGCAGGTGCCCTGATTGGGATCGCGCTTGTTGAGATAACCCGACAGCAGGCAGCGGCCGGAATAGGCCATACACAGCGCGCCGTGCACGAAGATCTCGATCTCCATCTCTGGCACCTGCTGGCGAATTTCTGCGATCTCATCCAGCGACAGCTCGCGCGACAAGATCACGCGGGTCAGCCCCATCTGCTGCCAGAACTTCACGGTCGCCCAGTTCACCGCATTCGCCTGCACTGACAGATGAATCGGCATCTCAGGAAAGGCTTCGCGCACCAGCATAATCAGGCCGGGATCGGACATGATCAGCGCATCGGGCTGCATCGCCACCACCGGCGTCAGGTCGCGGATAAAGGTTTTCAGCTTGGCGTTATGCGGCGCGATGTTCACCACCACGTAGAATTTCTTGCCTAGCTGGTGGGCTTCTTCAATGCCTTTGGCCAGCACTTCGTGGGTGAATTCATTGTTGCGTACGCGCAGGCTGTAGCGCGGCTGACCGGCATACACCGCGTCAGCGCCATAGGCAAAGGCATAGCGCATATTCTTCAGCGATCCCGCTGGAGAAAGGAGTTCAGGTTTAAACATGGGGGGAAATCTCACTGATGTCAGGTCAGCATGCCATCGGCGATGGCAGGTGCACGAGCCGCATCAAACGGCCCTGCAAAAGGTGGGGAATTGTAGGCAGGGCCGCCGCTGAAGTAAATTGATCTACATCAAGCTAAGCGCTACATCAGGCGACAGACGTCCGCTTCCCAGCGATAACCCATGCCGTACACCGCGCGAATAAACGGCTGTTCCGCATCGAGGTTTTCCAGCTTACGACGCAGGTTCTTGATATGACTATCGATAGTACGGTCGGTGACCACGCGATAATCGTCATAAAGATGGTTCAGCAACTGTTCGCGCGAGAACACTTTACCCGGCTCCAGCGCCAAGGTTTTCAGCAAGCGGAATTCAGCAGGGGTCAGTTCCAGTTGCTGTTCACGCCAGCTGGCCTGAAAACGTCCTTCATCAATCAGCAGATGCGAGGCGAGTTGCGCCTCTTCCGGCGAACGTTTCACGCGGCGCAGAATGGTTTTCACACGCGCCACCACTTCACGCGGGCTGAAAGGCTTGCAGATGTAATCGTCTGCGCCAATCTCCAGCCCCAGCAAGCGGTCAATCTCCTCGGTGCGCGCGGTGACCATGATGATCGGCAGCTCAGAGAAACGGCGGATCTCGCGGCAAAGCGTTAAGCCATCACGGCCCGGCAGCATCAAATCCAGCAGCATCAAATCTGGCGGCGAGTGCTGCACATAGCCCAGCACCTCATTGCCATCCGCAATATGATGAATGCGATAGTTGGACGCCTGCAGATAATCAATCATCAGCTGCGCCAGTTTGGGTTCATCTTCAACAACAAGGATCAGTGGATCGTGATTATCCGGGCTCATAAGCTATTTCTGGTGAGGAACATATGGCAAGTTTAGCGCGATTTGCAGCCCACCTAAATCAGAGTGATCCGCAGAAATGCTGCCGCTGTGTGCTTCAACAATGTTTTTACAGATCGCCAGACCCAATCCAGAGCCGCCGCTGGCGCGATTGCGTGAACTTTCAGCGCGGAAAAAACGCTCAAAAAGATGTGCCTGATGCTCAGCGTCCACGCCAGGCGCGCTATCCGCAAAGCGTAACTGCCAGTATTCGCCGTGTTGCTGCAGGCTGACCCGTACTTCGCCACCGGCATCCGTGTAACGCAGGCTATTCTCCAGCAGATTCGTGAACAACTGCATTAATCGATCGGGATCGCCAAAGCTTTCCGCTTTGGGCGGCAGCACAAGAGTGAGCGTCAAATCCCGGCTGCGATAGCGCTCGCCGAAGCTGCCCGCCACCACTTCCAGCAGATTCACCACATCCACCGGCTGTTTACGATAGGCGAGGGCGCCCGCGTCAGACAACGACAGCTGATGCAGATCGTCCACCAGTTTGGTCAGCACCACCACTTCGCTCTGCAGTGAGGTGATGGCTTCCGGCGTCAGCTTGCGCACACCATCCTGCATCGCTTCCAGCTCACCGCGCATGATCGCCAGCGGCGTGCGCAGTTCGTGGGAGATATCGGCCATAAAAGCGCGGCGGTTACTTTCGTTCTTCTCCAGCGAACTGGCGAGCTGGTTAAAATCACGCGCCAGCTGGCCGATTTCATCACTGCTGCCCACTTCCACACGTGTGGAAAATTTACCTGCCGCCAGCTCGTGGGTGCCATCCACCAGCCGTTTCACCGGGGCCAGCAAGCCACGCGCCAGCAGCCAGGTGACCAGCGCCGCCAGCAACGTGGTGAGCGTGACGATCATCCAGCTGGTACGCCGCTGCTGCAGATCAAAGTTGATATCGGTGCTGCGTGTTAACCGCTCAGCGGGCGAGGCGATCACCCAACCCACCACTTTGCCCGTGCTGGTGGTGATGTTGCGACGGGTGCCTTCCGGCGGCACCGGCGAGTGCGGTCCGGACAACACTTTATACTGCTGATCAATAATCCAGAATTGGGTGCGCCAGCCGTGTGGCGGTAGCTGCGTACTGCTGCCGGGATTTTGTTCCATCGAACGCAGAATGGTAAAAATCAGCCGATCGTTGTTCCGCAGGAAATCCCAGTCGCCGTGCTGCTCGTACTGATCCGCCAGTGCATCGCTCAAGAGGGTTAAGCGTTGCTCATTGCCCTTTTTGATGTAATCGACAAAGCCATGCTCAAAGCTGAGGCGCACGCCCCAGTGCATGGTGATAATCACCAGCATGCAGGTGGAAAATATCGCCACAAACAGCTTGGCGCCAATGCCGAGTTTCACCGGCTGCTTCATGCTTTTCTCCTGCCTCTGAGATCCACGTTCTTACTCACATCTTTGGGTACGCGCCAGAACACCAGTGCCGGCAACACAATCACTAACGCCATGCACAGATAGGTATAAATAAAGGTTTGATGCGCGGCGGCGCTGTTGGTCACGGAACCGTGTGCGAAGGCACCCAGCAGTAATCCGGCCACCGTGACGCCAATACTCATCGACAGCTGCATGATCATCGAGAGCAGGCTGTTGCCGCTGGAGGCCAAATCATCCGGCAACTCTTTCAGCGTTAAAGTATTCATTGAGGAGAAGCGGATGGCATTCACCATCCCTTGCAGTAGCAGAACCACCGGCAGCATCCACACCCAACCGAGCAGCGCCACGGCCGGGAACAGCAACACCACCAGCGCCAGCGCGACTGTCGCACCGACCAGCGCATTACGGTAGCCGAACAGATTCACGATGCGCACCACCACGCGTTTGGTGCCCATGTTGCCCAGCACCATCGGGATCATCATCAATCCGGCGTGGAATGGGCTGTAGCCGAGGCCCACCTGCAGAAAGATCGGTGTCATAAACGGCAGCATGCCGCTACCGATACGGCCGGTGAAGCTGCCGAGCAGGCCAATCGAATAAATACGGTTGTCGAACAGCTTGAGGCTAAACAGCGCATTGTCGTTATTGCGGCCGTGCATCAGGTAGAACAGCAGGGAGAACACACCGACCAGAATCAACAGGCCGAGCAGCAGCGGGGAACCGCCGGTGCTGCGTTGGCCGTCGAGCGCCAGCGTCAACGTTGCCATGCCAACCGCCAGCAGCACGAAGCCGAGGAAATCAAAGCGCTTGGTTTGCATGGTGTAATTCGGCATCAGCATCAGGGTGGCAATCGCACCGATAATCCCCACCGGAATGTTGATCAGGAAAATCCAGTGCCAGCTAGCGTACTGCACCAAAATCCCACCCAGCGCCGGGCCAAGCAGCGGACCGATTTGCCCGGGCGTGGTGACAAAGGTCATCGCCGACATGTACTGTTCGCGCGGCACGATTTTCATCACGGTCAAACGCCCCACCGGCACCATCATTGCACCGCCCACGCCTTGCACCACACGCGCCATCACCAGTTGATCGAGTGAGGTGGAGAAGGCGCACAGCACCGACCCGATGCTAAACAGCACAATGGCGCAGAAGAAAATGTTGCGCACGCCGAAGCGATCCGCCAGCCAGCCGCTGATTGGCAGTGTCACCGCCACCGTGAGCACATACGACACGATCACCGAATGCATGTTGAGTGGGCTGACGTTGAGGTCGCGTGCCATCGAAGGAATGGCGGTATTCACGATGGTGGTATCCAGCGCCTGCATAAAGAAGCCGAAGGCGACGATCCACAGCTGCCAGCGCACGGTGGCGTTTTGCGAGTTCATGGAGAGTACCGTTGTATTAAAGCCAGTTTTCGCTGATTAACCCGTTCACCCGTGAAAATTCGCGCAGGTTGTTGGTAATGAGTGTTAGCGCTTCACTTCTCGCATGTGCAGCGATGTGCAAATCATTCAGACCAATGGGTGTGCCTTTCTTTTCAAGCTCAGCGCGGATCGAGCCGTAATGAAATGCTGACTTTTGATCGTAACTGAGCACGTCCAGACGCGAAATGAAGTCTTCAACCGTGCGTAAATTCCTTTCAGGAAAAGCACTTTTTTCCGCGCCATGAACGAGTTCAGCAAGCGTAATTGAAGAGATGACCATGCGCCCGACGTTGGCATTAAAGCGTTCTAAAACCTCAATCGGGCGGCGTTTGATGACATAGATAACGATGTTGGTATCCAGCATATAGCGATGCATTAAAAATCTTCCCTGTCAGATTGCTCCTGTGACGCACGTTCATTCATAAAATCATCGCTTACGCTGGGGCCATCGAGGAAAAAGCTATCCCAGGCGTTTTCTATTGGTGTGAGAATGCGCTCTTTGCCAATCGCACGCACCGTGACATTTTTCACGTTGTCTGGAAAGCGCATGTCAGCAGGAATACGCACGTTTTGCGTACGATTATTGGTAAACACGGTACCTTGAGACATATAAACCTCCTTCATAGTGACTGGATAAAGTTTACTCGCTTTATGCTATGTAGCAAAGGTGTATAGCATGGTCATTCGGTAATCAATGCCGTTTTTTTACGTCGACTCAGCTTATCCATCATCAGAAACACCACCGGCGTGGTGTAGAGCGTGAGTAGCTGGCTCATCACCAATCCGCCTGCAATAGTGATGCCCAGCGGCTGGCGCAGTTCAGCACCATCGCCGCTGGTCAGCACTAGCGGCAGTGCACCAAACAGCGCGGCCAGCGTGGTCATCAGAATCGGGCGGAAGCGCAGCTGACACGCCATGAAGATCGCGTCACGCGCGCTGAGATTGCCGTTGCGCTGTGCCTCCAGCGCGAAATCCACCATCATGATGGCATTCTTCTTCACGATGCCGATCAGCAGCAAAATGCCAATCAACGCAATTAAACTGAACGGCGTATTAAACAGCTCCAGCGCCAGCAGCGCCCCCACGCCCGCCGAGGGCAAAGTTGAGAGGATGGTCAGCGGATGCACATAGCTCTCGTACAAAATCCCCAGCACGATGTACACCGCGGCAATCGCTGCCAGCATCAGATACAGCTGATTGGATTGCGACTGCTCGAACACCTGCGCGGTGCCGGCAAAACTGCCGCGCACGCTGGAGGGCACACCGAGCGCCGTCATGGTGCGTTCAACCGCCTCTGAAGCCTGAGATAACGACACGCCTTCCGGCAGGTTGAACGAAATGGTTGAGGCGGCAGACAAACCTTCATGGTTCACCGACAGTGGCGCATTGGCGGGCTGCCATTTGGCGAACCAGCTGAGCGGGATCGCTTTGCCATCACTGTTGATTACAAACATCTGATCCAGCGCACTGATATCCTGGGTGTAACGCGGATCGACCTCCATCACCACCTTGTACTGGTTCAGCGGCTGATAAATGGTAGAGATCTGCCGTTGTCCGAAAGCATTGTTCAACAGCGCGTTGGCGGTCGAAACCTCAATGCCCAGCCGCGCCATACTTTCACGGTCGTAGGTCAGATCCATCTCGCTGCCTTTGTCCTGCTGATCGGAGTTCACGTCTACCAACTCCGGCAACGCGGCAAATGCCTGACGAATTTTCGGCTCCCACTCACGCAGGTCGGCGAGGTTATCCGACAGCAAGCTGTACTGATAGCTGGCATTGGATTCACGTCCACCGATGCGAATATCCTGCACCGCGTTGAGATACAGGTTAGCGCCTGGCTCTTTCGCCAGCTTGGTGCGCAGGCGCGCAATCACTTCCTGGGCGTTTTCACTGCGCTCCGATAGCGGCTTGAGCGAGACGAACATCGAACCGCTGTTGGTGCGCGAACCGCCGGTAAAGCCAGTGACGTTATCCACCGCCGGATCGGCCTTGATGATGTTCATAAAGTCCTGCAGCTTGCCGCGCATCGCCTGGAACGAAATGCTCTGATCCGCCGAGATAAAACCGTTCAGTCGTCCGGTGTCCTGCTCCGGCATAAAGGTTTTGGGGATCGAGATAAACAGATACACGGTCAGCCCAACGGTGGCGAGCAGCAGCATCAGTACCCAGATGGCGTGGTTCAGCACCCATCCCAACGAGCGCGCGTAACCGTTTTGCACACTCAGCATCACTTTGGCAAAACCCCGCGTGCGCGGCTGGCTGCGCTTTTCCTGCGGTTTCAACAGGTAGGCGCACATCATTGGCGTCAGTGTGATGGAGATAAACAGCGAGATGAGGATCGCCACCGACAGCGTGATGGCAAATTCCGAGAAGAAGCGCCCAATAATGCCGCCCAGCATCAGCAGCGGCAGGAACACGGCAATCAGCGACAGACTCATCGACAGCACGGTAAAGCCCACTTCGCGCACGCCGGTTAGCGCTGCCTGTAACGGTTTCATCCCTGCTTCAATGTGACGCGCGATATTTTCCAGCACCACAATCGCATCATCGACGACAAATCCGGTGGCGATGGTGAGTGCCATCAGCGACAGGTTGTTGAGGCTGAAACCGCACAGATACATGGCGGCGAAAGTGCCAATCAGCGAAACCGGCACGGCTGCCGCCGGGATTAAGGTGGCGCGTCCATCCCGCAGGAAGACAAACACCACCAGAATCACCAGCGCGACCGCAATCATCAATGACTGCTCCACTTCCTGCAGCGAGGCGCGAATGGTGGGGGAACGGTCCTGAGCGATCTGTAAATCGATGGCGGCGGGGATCACTTCATGCAGCAGCGGCATCTCGCTGCGAATACGATCCACGGTTTCAATGATGTTGGCATCCGGCGATTTGCGCACCACCAGCAGCACCGCCGGTTTGCCATTGGTCATCCCGGCATTGCGCACGTCCTGCACCGAATCCTGCACGTTGGCGACATCGCTCAGGCGGACGGCTGCGCCATTGCTGTAATGCACCACCAGCGGCTGATATTCGCTGGCGGTTTGCAGTTCATCGTTGGTGCGTACCTGCCAGCGCTGCTGCACATCATCAATCGCTCCTTGCGGACGGCGCTGGTTGGCGTTGCTGATGGCGGTACGTACCGCATCCAGTGATACCCCTTGGTTAAACAATGCCTGCGGGTTGAGATCGACGCGCACCGCAGGCAGCGAACTGCCGCCCACGGTCACATCACCGACGCCCTGAATCTGCGACAACTTCTGCGCCAGTTGCGTTGAAGCGTAATCATACAGCTGACCGGGATTATAAATGTCCGAGGTCAGCGTCAGGATCATGATCGGTGCATCTGACGGGTTCGCTTTGCGGTAGGTCGGACGGCTCGGCATACCGGTCGGCAGCAGGCTTTGTGCGGCGTTGATCGCGGCCTGCACGTCACGCGCTGCGCCGTTGATGTCGCGGTCAAAATCAAACACCAGAATCACGCGCGTGCTGCCGAGTGAACTGGTGGAGGTCATTTCACTGACACCGGCAATGCGCCCCAGCGAACGTTCCAGCGGCGTGGCGACCGAAGCCGCCATGGTTTCAGGCGACGCGCCGGGCAGCGAAGCGGTAATTACGATCACCGGGAAATCCAGCTGCGGCAACGGGGCCACCGGCAGCAGGCGGAAACCGAGAATACCGGCCAGCGCAATCGCCAGCGTCAGCAGCGTGGTCGCCACTGGCCGATGGATAAACAGTGCGAAGAACTTCACGGCTGCGCCTCAGAACGCTTAAAGCGACGGCGCGTGGCGTGGGCCAGTCGGTCAAACAGCAGATAGATCACTGGCGTGGTAAACAACGTCAGGATTTGGCTGAGGATCAAGCCGCCGACCATGGCAATGCCTAAAGGATGGCGCAGTTCAGCGCCAACACCGGTGCTCAACATCAATGGCAAGGCTCCAAGCAATGCCGCCATGGTGGTCATCAGAATCGGACGGAAACGCAGTAAACAGGCCTGATAGATCGCGTCACGCGGTGCCATACCTTGCTCACGCTCGGCGGCCAGCGCAAAGTCGATCATCATGATGGCGTTTTTCTTCACGATACCAATCAGCAAGATAATGCCAATGATGGCGATAATATCCAGCTCATTGCCGCTCAGCATCAGCGCCAGCAGCGCGCCCACACCCGCTGTTGGCAGCGTGGAGAGAATGGTAATCGGATGGATAAAGCTCTCATACAGCACACCGAGCACGATATACATCGCCACCACCGCCGCGATAATCAGCCACACGGTACTGGTGAGCGCCGCTTCAAACGCCAGCGTGCTGCCCTGTAACTGCGTCATCATTTCGGCTGGCATGCCGACCTGATCTTCGGCTGCACTGATGGCTTTCACCGCTTCGCCCAGCGAATAGCCTTCGGCGACATCAAACGAGAAGGTGGCTGATGGGAATTGATCGAGGTGGTTAATGCTCAATGCCGCATGACGCTCTTCGATCTGCGCGATGGCACTGAGCGGAACGCTGCCGCCGTCGGTGCTGGTCAGTCGAATACCGTCGAGACTGGCCAGCCCCGGCGTTTGCTCATTGTTCTGCTCCAGCACCACGCGATACTGATTGGCCTGGGTATAAATGGTGGAGATCAATCGTTGACCGAAGGCGTTGTACAGCGCGTTATCGACATCCGCCATGGTGATACCGAGGCGGCTGGCGCTGTCGCGATCGACGCGGATAAAGGCTTCCAGCCCCTGATCCTGCCAGTCACTGCTGACGTCACGCAGCTGCGGCAAGCTATTGAGTTGTGCCAGCAGCTTCGGCACCCAGGTGCTGAGTGATTCCAGCGAGCCCGATTGCAGCGTGAACTGGTACGGCGTGCGGCTCGCCTGGGTTTCAATGGTCAAATCCTGCACGGGCTGCAGCCACAGTGAGACGCCAGGTACTTTATCAATCTCTTGCTGCAGGCGTTTCTGCACTGCGGGAATGCGGTCATCGCGCTCGCTGAGGGGGTTGAGATTGATCTGCAAACGCGCGCTGTTGAGTGCCGCGTTAGTACCATCGACGCCGACAAACGACGTCATGCTCTGCACCGCCGGATCTTTCATGATGATCGACGCCACATCGCGCGTGCGTTCCGCCATGCTGCTGTACGACACCGACTGCGGCGCCTGCAAGGTGCCCTGAATAATGCCGTTGTCCTGCTGCGGGAAAAAGCCTTTCGGGATGGCAATCCACATCACTATTGTGAGTAGCAGGGTGCCGAGCGCCACCGACAAAGTGATCCATGGATGTTGCAATACGCGGGTTAGCCAGCGGCCATAACCGGCAATCACCCGATCAAACATCGCTTCACTGGCGCGCGAGAAGCGATTCTGTTTGCGCAGCGATTCGGCGCTGAGCATGCGTGCACACATCATCGGCGTCAGCGTGAGCGACACCACGGCGGAGATCAGTATCGCCACTGCCAGCGTCACCGCAAACTCACGGAACAGGCGACCAATTACATCGCCCATAAACAGCAGCGGGATCAGCACCGCAATCAGCGAGAAGGTGAGGGAGATAATGGTGAAGCCGATTTCGCCCGCGCCTTTCAGCGCCGCCGTCATCGGCTTTTCGCCTTTTTCGATATAGCGCGAGATGTTCTCGATCACCACGATGGCGTCATCGACCACAAAGCCGGTGGCAATGGTGAGTGCCATCAGCGTCAGGTTATTGATCGAGAAGCCAAGAAAATACATCGCCGCAAACGTCCCGACCAGCGACAGCGGCACGGCCACGGCCGGAATGATGGTGGCAGGCACGTTACGCAGAAACAGATAGATGATCATCACCACCAGACCAATCGCCAGCATCAGCTCGTGCTGCGTATCCGCCACCGATGCACGGATGTTGGTGGTGCGGTCGGTGAGCAGTTTCACGTCTACCGATTTGGGCAGTGTGGCGGTAAGGGAGGGCAGCAGCGTACGAATACTGTCAGCAGTGGCGATGATATTGGCGCCCGGCTGGCGCTGTACGTTGAGCACAATTGCTTGCTGACGGTTAGCCCAGGCACCGAGCCAGCTGTTCTCCGCACCTTGTTCAATGCTGGCGACATCGCCTAAGCGTACCGGCGCGCCGTTGTTATAGCTGATGATCAGCTTGCGGTAATCTTCGGCGGAGGTCATTTGGTCATTGGCCGCCAGCGTAATCGAGCGCGTTGGGCCATCCAGGCTACCTTTGGCGGAGTTGACGTTGGCGTTGGTAATCGCGGTGCGCACGGTTTCGCTGGTCAAACCTAATGCGGCCAGCGCCTGGGTATTCATTTTCACGCGTACCGCCGGGCGCTGTCCGCCGGATAGCGTCACCAGGCCTACACCTGTGACCTGCGAAATTTTCTGCGCCACGCGCGTTTCAACCATGTCCTGCACTTGCGTCAGCGGCATGCTGGTGGTGGTGACGGCGAGCGTCATGATCGGGGGATCGGCAGGATTGACCTTACTGTAGACCGGCGGGTTGGGCAGATCGCTGGGCAGCAGATTGGTGGCAGAGTTGATCGCCGCCTGTACTTCCTGCTCAGCAACATCCAAAGAGAGGGAAAGCTGGAACTGCAAGGTCACCACGGAGGCACCACCGGAACTCTGCGATGCCATCTGCTTCAGCCCTGACATCTGGCCGAACTGACGTTCAAGCGGGGCGGTAATCGAGGACGTCACCACATCCGGGCTGGCGCCGGGATAGAGCGTGACCACCTGAATCGTCGGGTAATCCACTTCGGGTAGCGCCGATACCGGCAGAAAGCGGTAACCGAGCACGCCCGCCAGCAGAATGGCAATCATCAGCAGCGTGGTCGCCACCGGGCGCAGAATAAACAGGCGTGACGGGCCGCCACTGCTGTCTGGGGGCATCACCTGCATTATTGACGCTCTCCACGCGCAGGCTGGGCGGCGCGCGTGCTGTGTGTGGCAGTACTTTGCGGTGATACCACTTCAACAGTGGCACCTTCGGTCAGACGGTCCAATCCGTCAGTGACCACGCGCTCACCGGCGTCGAGCCCGGCACTGATCACCACTTTCTGGCTGTCCTGCAAGCCCGCCGTCACACGCTTCTTGCTCACTTTGTTTTCGCTGTTGACCACCCAGACAAAGTGGCCGTCGTTGCTCATTTGCAGCGCAGCCGTTGGGATAACCACTGCATCCTGCAGCGTGTCCACTTTCAGGCGCGCGTTGACGAACTGATTGGGGAACAGCGCATCATCCTGATTATCGAAGCGCGCTTTGAGTTTGATGGTGCCGGTGGTGGCATCAATCTGGTTATCGAGGCTGAGCAGCGTGCCGCTGGTGAGCAAGGTTTTGTTACTGCGATCCCAGGCTTCGACAATCAACGGCTGTCCACTTTTCTGTGCCTTGAGAATCTGGCTAATGTTGTTCTCGGCGACGCTGAACACCACGTCAATCGGATGGGTTTCGGTGATCACCACTAAGCCAGTGGTATCGCCAGAAGTGATGTAATTACCGACATCAACCTGCTTCAGCCCGACGCGTCCGGCGATCGGCGCGGTAATGCGGCTGTAGGTAAGATTAAGCTGCGCGCTGGCGACGTTACCTTCATCGGCTTTAATCGTGCCCAGCGTTTCACTCACCAGCGAGCGTTGTGTGTCCAGTTCCTGCTGCGACACCAGTGAGGTTTTCGCCAGTTTTTCATAGCGACTCAGATCGCGACGTGCATTGGCGAGCGTGGCCTGATCTTTTGCCAGCTGTCCCTGGGCCTGAATTAACGCGACCTGATACGGGCGGGGATCGATTTCGGCAAGCAGTGCACCCGCTGCCACCTGCTGGCCTTCCTGGAAATGTAAAGCCATCAGCTGGCCGTCAACGCGGCTGCGTACCGTGACGGTATTCGCGGCGGTCACAGTGCCGAGTCCGCTGAGATAGTAGGGCACGCTTTGCGTGGTTGCGGCAGCCGCCTGCACCGGTGCCAGAGGACGGCGATTGGCCCCGCCAGCGCCACGACCATGATGTTGCTGGCCCTCGGCTTGCGGCTGTTTACTCGGTTCCGCAGGATGCTGCCACCAGTAATATCCACCGGCCAGTGCGGCGACCGCGACGATAGTTATCAGGCTTGTTTTCAGTCGACTTTTCATCTGCTTGCGTGCTCTCCAGCGGTTTCGTATTCCCCAAATGCGAAAGCAAAATGGCCGTTTCGCAAACGAAATGATTGTAGTCGCCCGTACCGGGCAAAAATTGAAGGAATTAAGAATATCGCCCCTGGCAGGCTAAGTATTCATCTGAATGTTCCTGTAAAGCCCATCCTTTCACGACGGGGGGTAAGGGGAAGCTTACCAACCTAACATCTTTTGTGTTTTCACATTTTTCTCAATATTATGTGAAACCATGAAGCGCGCATTTAAATACAGGTTCTACCCAACTCCCGAGCAGGTTGAGCTATTGGCTCTAACGTTCGGCTGCGTGCGTTTCGTCTATAATTCAATCCTTCGCTGGCGCACCGATGCTTATTATGAGCGACAGGAAAAGATTGGCTATGTTCAGGCTAATGCCCGGTTAACCGCCCTTAAAAAGGAGCCAGAATTTTCCTGGTTGAAAGATGTTTCCTGCGTTCCTCTCCAGCAGTCGCTACGCCACCAACAGACCGCTTTTTCTCACTTTTTCGCCGGGCGAGCCGCCTACCCAGTCTTTAAAAGTAAACGCCATAAACAATCGGCGGAATTGACAGCCAGCGCGTTTAAATACCGCGAGGGTAAGTTGTATATGGCAAAGAGTAAAACGCATTTAGACGTGCGCTGGTCGCGTCCATTACCGTCTGTACCTTCCACCGTCACGATCTCCAAAGATGCTGCTGGGCGATATTTTGTGTCCTGCCTTTGTGAATTTAAGCCTGTATCACTGCCGATCACCGCCTGTACGGTCGGCATTGATGTTGGCTTACATGATTTGTTCGTAACTGATACTGGATTCAAAACTGGCAATCCCCGTCATACCGCTAAATATGCGAAGCAATTAGCTCTGCTACAGCGTCGATTGAGCAGGAAGCAAAAAGGCTCAAAGAATCGCGCCAGAGCCAGCGCCAAAGTCGCCCGCATCCACGCTAAAATTGTTGATTGCCGTTTGGATAACCTGCACAAGCTGTCCCGCAAACTGATTAACGAAAACCAAGTTGTTTGCGTCGAATCCTTGAAAGTAAAAAACATGATCCGCAACCCGAAACTGTCTAAGCACATATCAGACGCAAGCTGGGGCGAATTTGTGCGGCAGCTTGAGTATAAAGCTGAATGGTCGGGGAGGTCGCTGGTCGCAATTGACCAGTATTTCCCATCCTCAAAGCGTTGTAGTTGTTGCGGTTATATATCCAAATCCCTGCCTCTTAATGTTCGTCACTGGCAATGCCCTGAATGCAGCGCTAAACATGATCGTGACGTTAATGCGGCTATCAATATCAAAACCGCCGGGCTGGCGGGGTTTGCTTGCGGAGAGTCTGTAAATCCTTGATGCCTTCTTCGGTGTCAAGGTTCGACTTTGTGAAACAAGAATCCCCTTTCTCTAGAGAAGGGAGTTGTCAAATTACGTAAACATTTTGGCAGGAAAACGCATAAGCGCAGCGATTTCCTTTGCTAAGCTCAAAGGCAGTCATGTCTCGTTTCAATAAGGAGAACAAAATGAGTCAACAGAAAACCCGTCAGCTTGGCGACAGTGGTATTCAGGTTCCGCTTCTCACTTTTGGCGGCAATGTTTTCGGCTGGACAGTCGACGAGAAAACCTCGTTCTCACTGCTCGACGCGCTGGTGGAAAAAGGGCTGTTCTTTATCGATACCGCGGACGTTTATTCGCGCTGGGCACCCGGTAATGAAGGGGGCGAGTCTGAAACCATCATGGGTAAATGGCTGAAAAAAAGCGGCAAGCGCGACAGTATCGTGCTGGCGACGAAAGTGGGGATGGAACTGTCTCCGGAGAAAACCGGGCTAAAACCAGCTTACATCCGTCAGGCGGTGGAAGATTCGCTGCGTCGTTTGCAAACCGATGTGATAGACCTTTATCAGGCGCACCGCGACGACCAGGATACGCCGCTGGTTGAAACCCTCAAAGCTTTTGATTCGTTGATTAAAGAGGGCAAAGTGCGCGCGATTGGCGCCTCCAACTACAACGCAAAACGCCTACAGGAAGCGCTGGATATCAGCAAGAAAGAGGGGCTGGCACGCTATGAAACGCTGCAGCCAGAATACAATCTGTATGACCGCCAGGAGTATGAAAGCGGGCTGGAGCAGGTGGCGGTTAAAAATGGTCTCGGCGTGATTAACTACTACTCACTCGCCAGTGGCTTCCTGAGCGGCAAATACAAAAAGCCGGAAGACGCCAGCAAAAGTAAACGCGGGCAGGGCATCGTTGAGAAGTACCTGAATGAGCGCGGCAAACGCATTGTTGAAGCGCTGGAGGATATCGCGGCTTCGCATGATGCGTCAGCGACTCAGGTGGCTTTGGCATGGCAGATTGCGCGCCCGAGCATCACCGCGCCGATCGTCAGTGCGACCTCGCTGGAGCAGATTAACGAACTGGTGAAAGCCACCGAGTTAGAGTTGAGTAAGCAAGAGATCGAGGAACTGGCGAGCGCCAGTAAGCTGTAATCCTCACGGGACGCGACGGCGTCCCGCTTTATTTTGTTTTTTTGCCATGCAAAAAATGCCATTTCTGTAAAAAAATATTCATTCATAGACCCTTGTCACAGTTGCGTTAATTAACTATCACCCTTCCAATCAGTGCGCACATATTTGCAAAAGTTGACATAACGCCAGCACTATCCTCTGTTCGATCCTTTCCCGTCACATCACAAAAGAATAATGATCATGAACAGAAAAAAAGCAGTGCAGCATATGCCCCGTCTGGCAGCGGGCACCCTGATGTTTGCGATGTTGAGTACATCAGCAATGGCGGCTGATGCCTTCAGCTATGACTCACCTTACATGTTTGGCGATTGGGGGGGTTCCCGAACGCAGCTGGAAAAAGACGGCATTAAATTCGACGTCAACTACACCATGGAAAGCGCCTCTAACCTCGGCGGCGGCGCGGATACCAACACATCCATGCGCTATAGCGATCAGTGGGCGTTTGGCGCCAACTTTGACCTGGAAAAACTGCTGAACTGGCAGGATGCACAATTCCAGATGACCATCACTGACCGTAATGGCCAGAATATTTCCGATCAGGTCGCCGACCGTCGTACGGGCATGCTCTCTTCAACGCAGGAAGTGTACGGCCGTGGACAAACCTGGCGCCTGACGCAGTTCTGGTTGAGCAAAGGCCTGTTTGATGACGCGGTTAACCTGAAAGCCGGTCGTGTCACCGTGGGTGAAGATTTCGATAACTTCGACAGTAAGTTCCAGAACCTTGCTTTTGGTAGTGGTCAGGCGGGGAACTGGCGTGGCGATCGCTGGTTCAACTGGCCTGTCTCCCAATGGGGCGGCCGTGTGAAATTCAACATCACACCGGAAGTGTTCTTCCAGGTCGGTTTCTATAACCAGAACAGCGCCAACTACGATCGCGGTGATGGCTTCCGTCTGGATACCAGCAACTCTGAAGGCAACATGGTGCCGGTGGAACTGGGCTGGAAACCGACTTTCGGTGCCGACAAACTGCCGGGTAACTACCGTATCGGGTATTACTACTCGTCTGCCAACAGCGATAACTACGGCAGCTGGCGCGATGGGGCTTATCAGAGCCAGGATCACGCCTACGGCGGTTATGTGCTGTTGCAACAGCAGCTAACAGCGCAAGGCGGGGACGCCAGCCGTGGTTTGGGCGTGACGGTGCAGGCGGTGATGAACGACCACAAAACCTCGAAAACCGACAATTACCAGTCCATCAGTTTCACCTGGAAAGGGCCGTTTGATGCGCGTCCACAGGATGAAATCGGTGTCGGTGCGGCGCGTATTCACGTTAACAGCGCCTATACCCGTTCGCTGCGTGAGCAGAACAACGCTAACGGCGAAACTGACTTCAACAGCCCGACCTATCTGCCGATTCAGGATGGCTCGGAGTATAACTATGAAATCTATTACAACGCTCAGCTGACCAAATGGCTGCAGCTGCGTCCGAACCTGCAGTATGTGGTGGCGCCGGGTGCAGTGAGCGAAGTGAAAGATGCGTTTGTCGGTGGCATCGCGGCGAATATTAACTTCTGATTCGCGGATGCACATGAAAATGGCGGCCAGATGGGCCGCCATTTTTTTGTCGCTTACCCATAGCGCCACAACGCTATTCGCCTCTGCCGGCGAGTCAGTCGCTAGTGCGGTGACCGATGGTGCAGGTCGCGGTAGCGATTAACGGAACATCACTTCTGCCCAGCGCGCCAGACCGGCGGTGACCGAGCCAAAGTCATCGCCTCCGGCAATCGGCGTGTCCGGCAATGCTTGCTGCAATGCCGCACGCAGCACCGGCGACCGTGCGCTGCCGCCGGTCAGGTAAATCACTTCCGGCTTGGTTTCACAGGTGGCGAGTGCCAGATGCACTTGCTCCAGGATACGCTCCAGTGGCTGGTTGATGGCTTCTTCCAGCTGGGCGGCACTGATTTCAGCCTGCAATGACTGGGCGATAAACGCCAGTGACGCTTCGGTCTCCGGCAACTCGGACAGCGCGATTTTGCTCTCTTCAGCGGCACGCACCAGACGATAGCTTAGCTTCTGTTGCCACACTTTCAGCAGGTGCGCCACTTTATCGCCCTGCTCGGCATCGCGAATCAAATCGCGCAGCAGTTTACCGCTCGCGGCAGAGTAGAAGTCGCTTTGTGCCGGAACATCGTTAATCGCCACCGCATTCCACCACGGCAGTGCGGGCAGGGCGGTGCCTTTTTGCGTGTTACCACCGAGACCCAGCAGAGGCATCAGGGTTTTGAACGCGAGGATAATGTCGAGATCGTTACCGCCCACGCGGCAACCACTGTGGCCCAGCAAACTTTCACGACGGTCGGTTTTATTGCGCCACTCTGGGCCCATCAACAGCATCGAGCAGTCGGTCGTACCGCCGCCGATATCCACCACCAGCACACGCGTCTCTTTCTCCAGCGTGGCTTCAAAGTCCAGCCCGGCGGCAACCGGTTCAAACTGGAATTCCACGTCGCGGAAACCCGCACGCTTCGCCGCACGCAGCAGAATACCCTGCGCCTGCTGGTTTGCCTCTTCGCCGCCCAAGCCCTGGAAGTTGATCGGGCGGCCGATCACGGCTTGCTCAATCGGACGGTCTAGTTGGGTTTCGCCCTGCTGGCGAATGTGCAGCATCATGGCGCACACCAGATCTTCGAAGAAGGCGATTTGCTGTGGTTTAAGGCCGTTGGCGCCAAGGAAAGATTTCGGTGATTTCACGAACCACACTTCTTCCGGATCCACCATATATTGTTGCAGCGCGGTCAGGCCGAACTGCACGCTTGCCGCGGTCACTTCGATATCCTCTTCGCGGTTATAGCGCAGGGCACGCTGGAGCAGCGCGGTACCCTCGGTGTCCGGTGTCGGCACCTGATGATGGCGGTGCAGCCATTCGCTGATCGCTTCACGCGTGGGTGCACAAATCATGGAGGGAAGCAGGCGCTGACCCTTCTCCAGTGTCAGCAGGCGCGGTGTACCGTTATCGCTGACCGCGATAGAACAGTTGGCCGTGCCGTAATCGAATCCAATGAACATTTTATCCCCCATGCCAGAAAAAAGGGGGCGACTTTAGCGCAGCCAGCGCGGGCTGGCAATGATCACATTTGTACTTCCTGATAAACGTGATATTGACCACGGCCCGCATGTTTCGCGCTGTAGCAGGCGACATCCGCCTGTGACATCACCACATTGCGGATGCAGTTGTGCTGATCAATCTGCGTGATCCCGGCGCTGGCGCCCACATGATAAGGATGATCGTGCCACAGGAAGGTGTATTCGTTGACCGAAGTGACAATGCGCTGAACCACATCGCGCACCTGGTCAACGTGACTATTCGGCAGCAGCACGCCAAATTCATCGCCGCCCAAACGCGCCAGCAGATCGCTGCTGCGCAGGTGTTTTTTCATCAGCTCCGCCAGTTCACGCAGCAGGGCGTCACCTGCCGCATGACCTGCGTTGTCATTCACCGCTTTGAATTTATCGAGGTCGATAAACACCAGCACATGCTGAGTGTTGTTGGCCGCAGCATCGTTCACCGCGCTTTTCAGTTGCTGTTCAAAGCTATGGCGATTCGGTAGCCGCGTCAGCATATCGTGCGAAGCACTGTAGCTGAGGCGTTTCATCATTTTGCGTGATTCACTGACATCCTGAATAACCATCACCGCACCGATGCTGGCGCCGGTGAGGGTTTTCAATGGGGTAATGCTGTAGTGAATTTCCACCTGCACACCCTCGGGCGTGTGCAATACCAGCTCTTCTTCTAGGTCGGGTGAGGTTTTTTCTCCCGGTAAGTTACACAGCAGCAAATTCTCTACGCGCGGACCGTTAGCACCGCGCGTGATATTTAACAGCTCGCTTAACGCCACTCCTGCCGCTTTTTCCTGCGGCCAGCCGCTCAGTGTTTCGGCCACCGGGTTCATAAAGGTCACGCGCATCTCATCGTCGGTACTGATCACCGCTTCGCCAATCGAATCGAGGGTGATCGCCATCCGCTCTTTTTCCTGGAACAGCGCTTCGTTGAGCGCGCGCAGTGGCGTAATGTCCTGGCAGATGCCGAGCATGCGCTCGATTTGACCATCCTGACTGAGAATACGGTTTGCCTCGGTGCGCACATAGCGCGAGCCGCTGGGCAGATTGACACGATATTCCAAATGGAAAGCGCTGCGCCGTTCAATCGCCTGCTGCACGGTCAGTGCGGCGTTTTCACGTTCGGCGGGATCCAACAGATGCAGCCACAGGTCATAGGTGGGCACCTGATGGGGGCCGAGCGCGAACAGTTCATACATGCGTTTATCCCACAGCATCTCACCGCTCAGCAGGTTCCACTCCCACACGCCGATACCGCCCGCCTCGTTAGCCAGCGTGATGCGTTCCATCAGGCGGCGATTCACCTGTTCACTCTGTTTGAGTTCAGAAATATCGACTATCTGCGCAATAAAATAGAGCGGCTGGTATTCAGCATCGCGCACCATGGAAACCGTCAGGCGAGCCCAGACGATTTCGCCATCTTTGCGGAAATAGCGCTTCTCCATGGTGTAAGTCATGATGTCACCCGCTACCAGACGCTCCAGCTGTTGCAGGTCGCTGTTGAGATCGTCGGGATGGGTAATCTGCTGGAAAGTGAGTTTTTTCAGTTCGTCAGCCGGAAAGCCCAGCGTTTGACACAGCGACTGATTGACCTGCTGCCAGCCACCGTTGGGCGACACCAGCGCCATGCCAATCGCCGAGTACTCCATTGCATTACGGAAGCGGGTTTCACTCTCGCTGATATGATGCTTTTCGCGCTGAAACGCATCCATCACCAGCGCCATGACATGGCTGGGAAGGAGCACCAACAAGAACGGCAGCCAGGTACTGACCTGGCCGAGCAGCAAGCCATTTTGCGCCAGATTAACAAAGTTAAACGCCAGCAGAATCGAGATGAAACTCGCATTCAGGAAGAACAGCACAAAGGCTTCGAATTTCGGTAGCCGCACGGCGCACCAAAACAGGATCACCACGATAAAAGTGAACGGCCACGGCAGAAATCGCAGCGATAAATAACTGGCGAGCAGGGTGACAAATAGGGTCAACAGGGTTTCCAGCTGATGGCCGGGGCTGATTAACTGGCGCAGTGGCTTATTGGGCCACAGTAACAGCACGGGGCCAAATGCCAGTACGCCGATCACCTCGGAGATCACCCAGGTCGAAAAGAAGGGCAGAGACGCGCGATGGCCCACATGCAGCATCCATACTGCCACCACACCGCCAATCAGGGGGGCAATCAAACCGGCGCATAAGGCGAATCGCACCCAATCGAGTAGCGAATTCAGGGGATTTCTGCGATCCAGCAGTGCGCGCAGCATCAAACCCCCGAGAATGGCCTGCACCATATTCAGGATGGCAAATTTAAGGTTACTTAGCGCCGGACCAATGACGATTAAGTTGGCCAGCGAGGTGCCAATGACACAGCTTAGCAGCAACAACGGCACATGTTTTGAGGGGGCGCGGAATACCACTACCGTCATCAGGGCGGTAGAGTACCAAAGTGGGGAAATACGTCCGCTGACCACAATCAGTTCGAGACAAAATAGCGTCAGTAAAAAGGCCAAAGCACCCAGAAACAGTACGTTGAGCCATTTTCTTTGCGGTCGATCCTGTGAGGTTAATATTTCCAGTGTCATGCACGAATCCAGCAGCGCGCATTCGTTACACGTCGAAAAATGCGCCAATCATTCTCTGTTTTCATGCTAGCACATCTGTATAAGATGTCTGCGCAGAATCTGGTTTAGCCCTGATTCAATGAAAGTTTTGGCCCTGACAAAAAAGATTAATCGCGAAACAGATCGGCGCGCGTGTAGGGTTTTTCTAATCCGGCGAGATGGGCGGAAAAACGTTCAAGAAATTGCTGCGTGGTGGCAACGCGGCCATGGCCCATCAACACCAGCGGTACCAGCAGGGCGACACACACTTGTGCCAGGCTAAAACCTTTCAATGCGGTGCGACGCTGTGTGACCAGGAAAGCGCTGCTCAGCGTGAAGCCCAGCATCAGGCCGGTAAGCACTTCACTGAAGGAATGCGCGTGGATCACCAGGCGTGACAGGCCGACCATCATCGGAATCAGATAGCCAATACCAATGGTTAGTGTGCGCCAAAAGGTCGGGAAGCGGCCCGAAACCAGCCACATCATCACCGGCCAAAGTGTTGCTGACATGGCGCTGTGGCCGCTGAATCCGGTGAAGTTAAATCTGGCGCTGCCAATGCCAAATCCGAGAAACAGGATTTTAGACAGGCTAACCAGCAGGCCCGCCAGGCCAAACGCGAGCAGCCAATACCAGACAGTCTGGCGGTTGTCGCTTTTCCACGGCAACACCAGCGCGATAATCACGGCGGTCGGGATCAGCAACATGCTGTCACCAAAATAGGTCAGGGTTTTCCAACTCATATTTTTCCTTGGGCTTTATTGAGTCAACCTGGGTGGTACACCACTCAGGCAGGAGAACAGTGTATCGATTAAGCATCTGGCTGCAAAAGGGGATATTCTGAAAAGCGGCGGGCCCATTTCTCTGGCATCAAACAGGTGAAATACCTATAATTGCCGCCAACTAACCCTCTCAATCGGCCCATTGCGGTTTCGGCTTCAATTGGCTCCAGTTATCAGGTCTTAAAAAAGTATGACTGACAAGTCTCATCAGTGCGTGATCGTTGGCATCGCAGGTGCATCCGCATCCGGAAAAAGTCTTATCGCCAGCACGCTCTATCGTGAAATCCGTGACCAGGTCGGTGACGAGCATATCGGTGTGATCCCCGAAGATGCTTACTACAAAGATCAGAGCCACCTCACCATGGAAGAGAGGGTGAAAACCAACTATGACCATCCCAGCGCCATGGACCACGATCTGCTGTTGCAGCATCTGCGCGCGTTGAAGGCGGGTCAGGATATTGAGTTACCGGTTTACAGCTACGTTGAACACACGCGCACCAGTGACTGTATTCATCTTAAGCCGAAAAAAGTGATTATCCTTGAGGGCATTCTGCTGCTGACCGATGCGCGTCTGCGTCAGGAGATGAACTTCTCTATCTTCGTGGATACCCCGCTGGATATCTGTCTGATGCGTCGCATGAAGCGCGATGTGAATGAGCGTGGTCGTTCCATGGATTCGGTGATGAGCCAGTATCAGAAGACCGTGCGTCCAATGTTCCTGCAGTTTATTGAGCCATCCAAACAATACGCTGACATTATCGTGCCGCGTGGCGGGAAGAACCGCATCGCCATCGATATTCTCAAAGCCAAGATTAACCAATATCTTTGAAATTACTGCGTCCGGATGGACGTGACGCGTGAAGGTTGTCACAACAGTGGCGACCTTTCGCTACACTTAAAGCATGGAGACTCTGCGATGAGATTATGCGATCGCGACATTGAAGCCTGGCTCGACAACGGTAAACTGGCGATTGATCCGCGCCCACCGGTTGAGCGCATTAATGGCGCCACCGTGGATGTGCGCCTCGGCAACCAGTTCCGCACTTTCAGTGGTCACACTGCACCGTTTATTGATTTGAGTGGCCCAAAACACGAAGTCAGCGCCGCACTGGATCGCGTCATGAGCGATGAGATTGTGCTGCCAGAAGGGGAAGCTTTCTTCCTGCATCCGGGTGAGTTAGCGCTGGCAGTGACGCTGGAATCGGTCACGATTCCGGATGATCTGGTGGGTTGGCTGGATGGCCGCTCCTCGCTGGCGCGTCTGGGCTTGATGGTGCACGTGACGGCACACCGTATCGATCCAGGCTGGCAGGGCCGCATCGTGCTGGAATTCTACAACTCCGGTAAGCTGCCGCTGGCGCTGCGCCCGGGCATGCTGATTGGCGCATTGAGCTTCGAGCCATTGTCTGGCCCGGCAGCACGCCCCTATAACCGCCGCGAAGATGCAAAATATCGTGGTCAGCAGGGTGCCGATGCCAGCCGTATCGACAAAGACTGATGTTCGCCTAATGATTCAACGTGCGGCAAAGCGGTAAGAGGGTGAATCCCCGGTAGCTGGCATCAGTGTGTGACTGGGGTAAATGAACGCAGCCAACGCCGCTGCAGCATGAAGAATGACGGTGATGAGGGATTATGAGAAGAGTGATAACGACGCTGGCCATCCTGTTAGTGGTGGTCGTGGCGGGCATGACGGCACTGGTGTTGCTGGTCAATCCCAACGACTTTCGTACCTATATGGTACAGCAGGTAGAACAGCGCAGTGGTTATCAACTTGAAGTCAGCGGTGGCCTGCGCTGGCACGTCTGGCCGCAGCTCAGTATTCTCGCCGGGCGCATGAGCCTGACCGCACCTGGCGCCAGTCAGCCGATGGTCACCGCAGAAAATATGCGTCTGGATGTCAACCTCTGGCCGCTACTCTCGCATCAGCTGAGTGTCAGCCAGGTGATGCTGAAAAATGCCGTGATTCGCGTCACGCCTGACAGCGCCGCCCAGAAACCGAGCGGTTCACCGGTGGCGCCCACGGACGCGGAGCCGGTGGTAACGCGTTCCAATGGTTGGTCATTCGATATTGCTAAACTGCGCCTCGCCGATAGTCTGCTGATCTGGCAGCAACCCGGCGGCGACGAATACAACTTCCGTAATCTCAATCTCAGCCTCGATCAGGATGCCAGCAAAAACGCCAGCATCGAACTCGCCACGCGCATTTCACGCAATCAGCGTAATGTGAGCGTCAACCTGAAAGGGCAGATGAATGTGGCGCAGTATCCTCATCGGCTGGTGGGGCAGATAGATGAGATGGATTACACGCTGGATGGCGCTAACCTCCCGCCGCAGGGTATCAAAGGGGCGCTGAGCGGGCAGGGCGAGTGGAATGCCGATAAACAGCAATTCGCGTTGCAAAAGATGCAGTTGACGGCCAACGACAGTACGCTGGATGGCAGTGCCGAAGGGCGTTTAATGTTGCCGCAGCAGCTCAATCTGGCTTTACACGCCACAACCTTGAATCTTGATAATCTGATGGCCAGCGCGCCCGCCAGCGACAACAGCACCCCGCAGCATGCCAGCGTGACGCGCACGCCAGTGATCGCTGAACCACGCACGCGTACCAACGCTGACTCGCCGTTGAATCTGATGGATTTAACGCTGAGCCTGAATGCGGATTCCAGCGTGTGGCGCGGATTGACGCTGAGCAATCTGCAGATCGATGCCAGCAATCAGGAAGGGTTGATGACCCTGAACAAACTGCAGGGGAAAATCGGCGATGGGCACTTCTCGATTCCGGGCAGCATTGATATCCGCCAGCCGGCGACGAAAGTCACCTTGCATCCGGAAATTGAAAACATCGCCATTGCACCATTAATGAAAGCGCTGGAACTACCGGAGAGTTTGCAGGGCACGGTCTCTCTGAAAGGCTATCTCAGCGGCACGGGCCTGAGCGTGGATGAAGCAAAGCGTAACTGGCAGGGTAACGCCGAGCTGGAGGCCACCAACCTGCAACTCGCCCAGCTTAATCTGCAACAGATGGTGCGCCGTGCTGTGGCGCGCGTGAGTAATAGCGTAACCAATAATGAGCCTGACGATCAGGGGATTCAGCAGCTGAGCGGGCGTATTAGCCTGAATCAGGGCAAGGTTGTCATGCCAGATCTGCAGGGTGGCAGTAGCCGCCTGGCAGTGCAGACCAAAGGCACGGTTGATGTGGTGAACCAGCAACTCGACGTCACCATCAATATGATGCTGCGCGGCTGGAAAGGTGACGATAAGTTAGCGAGTCTGCTCAACGGCCAGGCGATTCCACTGCGGATGTACGGTGGCTGGAACAACCTGCAATATTCACTACCGGTTGACGATGTGGTGCGCCAGCAGTTGCAGAGCGAAGCGAAGTCGCGCCTGAACGAGTGGCTGGATCGCCAAAAGCCTGCGGTGCAACAACCTTAATCTACGGGTAATGCCGTTATGCCTGGTTTGATTGGGCATAACGGCGTCGGTTACTGTGCTAACTCAGGCGCGGGCACAATTTCCACTTTCTGTACCCGATGATTTTCCACCTGCAGCGTGCGCAATAAATAATCTCCCACCTGTAACTCTTCTCCCTCTTCAGGCACATGTTGCAGGCTGTCCATTAATAATCCGGCCAGCGTGTGGTAATTACGTTTCTCATCCAGTGGCAAGTGCACATAGGCTGCCAAATCCTCTAAAGGAATATGCCCGTTCGCCACCCAACCGCCATGCGGCAATGGCTGGATATCATAGCGCGCATCAATCTCCTCGCCTTCATTCGGCAGATTCCCGGCGATCGTCTCCATCAGGTCGCTCAGGGTGACCACGCCTTCCACCGATCCAAACTCATCGACCACAAACGCAAAATGGGTGCGGGCGTGACGGAACTGCTCCAGTGCCTGCAATAACGTCAGGCGTTCGGGAAAAATCAGCGGTTGCTTCACCAAAGCACGTAAATCGAGAGAATGACTGTGCAGCGACTGATGGAGCAAATCAATCACATGTACCACGCCGAGCGGATCTTGCCCGCGTTCGGTAATCAGGATGCGGGTGTGCTGATTGTTATCCAGCTTCGTCATGATTGCGGCCGGATCTTCACTCAGGTCGATGTGCTCAATATCGTGGCGTGATGTCATGATGCTGCTGATGTGGCGCTGCCCTAAGCCGAGTACGCGGGCAATCATGCGCCGCTCCTGGCGATTGAATAACGCCCCTTCATCGCTGTCGCTGAGCAATGAGGCGGTATCGGCGTCCAGCTCGGCACGCTGGGCTTCACCACGCAATATGCGCAGCACGGCTTCTGAGGTGCGCTGGCGCAGCGGGCGTCCGGCAGTGAGGAAGCGGCGACGATTAAACAATGCCAGCTGATTAAACATCTCGATCACTATTGAGAAACCAATCGCCGCGTAGAGATAGCCCTTCGGAATAATAAAGCCGAGGCCTTCCGCGACCAGACTGAAGCCAATCATCAGCAGGAAACTCAGGCAGAGAATCACAATGGTGGGATGACCATTCACAAATCGCGTGAGCGGCTTACTCGCCATCAGCATGAGCAAAATGGCAATGGTGACCGCCGCCATCATCACCGGCAGCTCGTTCACCATGCCGACAGCGGTAATCACCGCATCAAGCGAGAAGATGGCATCCAGCACCACAATTTGCGCGACCACTGGCCAGAATTTAGCACCGTTCTTACTTTGACCACTCTCTTCGTCGCTCCCCTCCAGGCGACTATTGAGTTCTGTCGTCGCTTTATAAAGAAGAAACAGCCCGCCGGAGAGCAGCAGCAGATCGCGGGCGCTGAAATTGTGCTGGAACAGGGTAAACAGCGGTTGCGTGAGAGTCACCAGCCAGGAAAGCGATGCCAGCAACACCAGTCGCAACAGCAACGCCAACAGTAAACCGATCACGCGCGCACGGTCACGCGCTGCAGGCGGTAACTTTTCGACCAGGATGGCAATAAAAACCAGGTTATCAATACCCAGCACCAGCTCGAGAACGATTAGCGTGACTAATCCTGCCCAGAGCGACGGATCGAGGATCCACTCCATCATGCTTTCATCACCTGAATGTCTGAAAATGCGTTTTGTCTGATGATAGTGAATCAACAGGCAAGGTACAAATGAGGCAAATCGCGCTATATCACCCCGTTGCCCTAGGTTTTAGGCATATTCTGAGAAGCGACATTTCGTCGATAAGATGAATGTATGGATAAACTTCACCGCATCGTGATAGTGACGATTAATTCTAATATTCACGCGCAAGCGTACGTTTTTAATGCGAAGCAGTCCGAAGGTGAGTATCGAATTATTCTGAATTTTACGCAGGAATGGGCTGAAAGGGATGGCATCAATACTTATGGCTGGTAGTCTTTTTCCTAAAATAGTGCAGGGGACACGGGGCCTACTTGTAAACAAGCCAGTAATAACTAGTATAGCAACGTGTTAGTAAATGTCTGCGCCGAAGTTGTTAATAGCGCGCTGTTTAGCTTCTTAATGTTATGAATTGTGATCGTGCACGGGATTCGTCTGGCGCTGGCTAAGAATAATCTCAGTGAATGCGATAAAAATAGATGCGATTGCAGCGGTATTGGCAGCGACAGCCAAGGGCGGTAGCGTGCCTGAAGTGCTTTTCTCCGTTCAGATTAGGGCTAAATCGTGGCAAGGGAAGTCAGACTAATCTGTTGGTATTTATTGCAATTCTTTGGCTTTACTAAAAAGAGAATTGGCATAAACACCGGAGCGTTTGCCGCAGATTGCCTCTCCGTTAGCAGTGGATATATCGCTCGTTTATTACACAGGGCAGAGGCGTTAGGGATTAGGGAAATAAAATAAAAGAGTTAAATATGCGCGATAACCAAATTACATATAAAAGTCTCCTCACTAAAATTTTACTGGCGTGCTCGGATTTAATTTGTTTCAACGCGGCATTGTTTATTGCTCTGGCGGTGATTAATTCGTTCACAGATTCTCCACTGGCAGATATATCTGAAAAATACCTGCACTTAAAAATCGCCACCCACGTTTGTTTATCGATTATTTGCGTAGGCTGGTTCTGGGTTCGCCTGCGTCATTACACCTATCGCAAGCCATTCTGGTTTGAGCTGAAAGAGATATTTCGTACCATTCTTATTTTCTCTGTCATCGATTTGTCAATTTCAGCCTTATCGCAGTGGCAGCTGTCGCGTTTTGTCTGGGTCACCACCTGGATTCTGGCGCTGATTTTAATTCCACTGGCACGCGCCATCTCGAAGCGTGTACTGAATCACTTCGGTATGTGGAAGAAACAAACCATCATCATCGGCAGCAGCCGTAATGCTGAAGAAGCCTGGCAGGCGCTGCAGAGCGAAGAAGTGATGGGTTTTGATGTCATTGCCTTCTTCGATGTCGATGGCAGTTGCCCGCAGGCCAGCCTCTCTGGCGTGCCGGTGCTGCACAATGAACAAGAGCTGTGGCAGCTGACGCACAGCGAAACCCAGTTCATCGTGGCGGTGGAGTTTGAACAAAGCCAACACCGCGACAACTGGCTGAAAATGCTGGCAAAGCATAACTGCCGTTCAGTCTCAGTGATTCCAACCCTGCGCGGCGTACCCCTTTACGGTACCGACATGGCCTACATCTTTAGCCATGAAGTGATGATTCTGCGCGTGAACAATAATCTGGCGAAACGCACTTCACGCTTCCTGAAACGTGCTTTCGATATTGTCGGCGCTCTCGGCATCATCATTGCGCTGTCACCGGCGCTGCTGGTCCTCGGCTTTATGGTTGGACGCGATGGTGGTCCACCGATTTACGGTCATGAACGTGTCGGCATGAACGGCCGTAAATTCAAATGCCTTAAATTCCGCTCGATGGTGATCAACTCGAAAGAGGTGCTGGAAGAAGTCCTGCGCACCGATCCGATCGCTCGTGCCGAGTGGGATAAAGATTTCAAACTGAAGAATGACCCGCGTATTACCAAAGTTGGCCACTTCATCCGTAAAACCAGTCTGGATGAACTGCCGCAGCTGTGGAATGTAGTACGCGGCGACATGAGCCTGGTGGGCCCACGTCCAGTGATTGAAGACGAACTCTGTCGTTATGCCGGTGATGTTGATTATTACCTGATGGCGAAACCCGGCATGACGGGATTGTGGCAGGTTAGCGGTCGTAACGACGTTGACTATGAAACGCGCGTCTATTTCGATTCGTGGTATGTCAAAAACTGGTCGCTGTGGAATGACATCGCGATCCTGTTTAAGACAGTGGGTGTCGTGCTGAAACGCGATGGCGCTTATTAAGAGAAGAAGGGCAGGGGACGAAGTCACTATCCCCGTCTGAAATGCCGGTGCTGGGAGTGCCTTAACTGACAACTGCCATTATCGAGCCTGAAAAGAGTCGGTGACTTGCCGGCAGGGTAATCACCGACTTTACTTGATGTCGTCTCAGGGCACGGTGACAACATAAAACCAAGGGAGTGCATAATAATGACCCACAGTTTCAGTGTTTAACCCGTCAGTTTTATTTTTTTATAAGACGCTACACAGCGGCGTTTTCGCCTCTATCAATCATTAACTGATAGCGAAGAATCAGATGATAATGAAAATTAAATTGATACCTTTACTGGTATCCGCAACTTTTCTCTCGGGGTGCACCATTGAACCAGGTTCGCACCTTTCCACTGGCGGAAAAGATGTCATTGAGCAACAGGATAGCAACTTTGACATCGATAAATACGTCAATGTCTTCCCGCTGACGCCGCGTCTGGTTGAACAGATGCGACCGAGGCCTCTGGTTGCGCAGGCCAACCCGGCGCTGCAAACCGAAATTCAAAGTTACGAGTATCGCGTGGGCATTGGCGACGTGCTGAACGTCACCGTCTGGGACCACCCGGAGCTGACCACACCAGCGGGTCAGTATCGTAGCGCCAGTGACACCGGTAACTGGGTACAGGCCGATGGCACGATTTTCTACCCGTACATCGGTAAAGTACGTGTAGCCGGCCGCACCGTAACGGAAATCCGCGCGGAAATTGCGCGCCGCCTTGCGCAGTTCATTGAAAGCCCGCAGGTGGATGTCAATGTTGCGGCGTTCCGCTCACAGAAAACCTACGTGACCGGTTCGGTGACCACTTCCGGTCAGCAGCCGATTACTAACGTGCCGCTTACCGTACTCGATGCCGTCAACGCCGCCGGTGGCTTAGCCGCCGATGCTGACTGGCGTAACGTGGTGCTGACGCATCAGGGCAAAGAGCAGCGCATCTCACTGCAGGCGCTGATGCAAAACGGCGACCTGAGCCAGAACCACCTGCTGTATCCGGGCGATATTCTTTACGTTCCGCGTAACGATGACCTGAAAGTCTTTGTGATGGGCGAAGTGAAGCAGCAGTCCACGCTGAAAATGGACCGCAGCGGCATGACGCTGGCCGAAGCGCTGGGCAATGCGCAAGGGATGGATCAAACCACGTCCGATGCCACCGGTGTCTTCGTTATTCGTCCTATTCGTGGTGCCAACCGCACCAAGATCGCCAACATCTATCAGTTGAATACCAAAGATGCGGCATCGATGGTGATGGGCACCGAATTCCAACTGGAGCCGTACGACATCGTCTACGTCACCGCGACACCGATTACCCGTTGGAACCGTGTTATTTCCTCACTGTTGCCAACCATCGTGGGTATCGATGATGCCAGCGAGGCAACGCTACGTTTCCGTAACTGGGGTAACTAAGGTTTCCGCATGATTAAGTCCGTGCTAGTCGTCTGCGTCGGCAATATCTGCCGCTCTCCCACCGCAGAGCGCCTGTTCCAGCGCGCGCTACCTTCAACTCGGGTGGCTTCTGCAGGGCTTGGTGCTCTGAAGGGGTTTCCGGCAGATCAGACTGCCAGCGATGTTGCCGCTGAACACGGCGTATCGCTGGAAGGCCATCATGCTCAGCAGTTAACGGCCAGTATGTGCCGTGACTATGACCTGATTCTGGTGATGGAGAAGCGCCACATTGAGCAGGTGAATCGCATCGACCCAGCCGCACGCGGAAAAACCATGCTGCTTGGGCACTGGCTTAATCAGCAGGAAATTGCGGATCCGTACAAAAAAAGTCGCGAGGCCTTCGAAGAGGTCTACGGGTTACTGGAAAACGCTACCCAGAAATGGGTCAACGTACTAAGCCGATAGTTGGGAATACCCATGAATATTAAAAACAAGGTTATGACCGCGCCAAAAGAAGATTCGAGTGGATGGGATCTGGCGCATCTTGTGGGACAGCTAATTGATCATCGCTGGATCATCGTGGCCGTTACCGCCTTCTTCATGTTGGCAGGAACGCTCTACACACTGTTTGCAACGCCTATTTACAGCGCCGATGCCATGGTTCAGGTAGAGCAGAAAAACACGGCTTCTGTTCTGAATGAATTGCAGGATGTGATTCCAACGACACCCGCCTCCGACACTGAGATTCAAATCCTCGAATCCCGTATGGTGCTGGGCAAAACGGTCAATGACTTAGGTCTGGATACCGTGGTGGAGCAGAACTACTTCCCGGTGATTGGTAAAGGTCTGTCGCGCCTGATGGGCAACAAGCCGTCTGAAATCGCCATTTCTCGCCTGGAAATTCCGCGCACTATCGATAAGCGTACGGTGCAGTTGGAAGTGACAGGTCCGCAGACTTACACCGTAACCAGCGAGGGTGATGAGCTGTTCAAAGGCCGCGTGGGTCAGTTGGAGCAGCATGGTGAAGTCACTATGCTGGTCAGCGGTATCCAGGCTGATGAAGGGACCAGCTTCAACGTCACCAAACTCACTGACTTGCAGGCCATCAGAGCGGTGTTGAACGCGCTGACCGTTGCCGATAAAGGCAAAACGACCGGTGTGCTGGGTCTGGAATATCAGGATGAAGATCCGGTGCGTGCCAGCAAAGTACTGAATCAGATCGTGAACAACTATCTGCTGCAGAACGTTGACCGCAAATCTGAGCAGGCTGAGAAGAGCCTGGAGTTCCTGCGCAACCAACTGCCACAAGTGCGTAGCAGTCTGGATGATGCGGAGAACAAGCTCAACGCCTATCGCCGCCAGAATGAATCGGTGGATATGTCGCTGGAAGCGAAATCGGCGCTCGACTCATCCGTTAGCGTGCAGAGCCAGTTGAACGAACTGACCTTCAGAGAAGCTGAAGTGTCACAGCTCTACACCAAAGATCACCCGACCTATCGCGCGCTGCTGGAAAAACGCAAAACCCTGGAAGATGAGCAGGCAAAACTGAACAAGAAAATTGCCGGTATGCCGCAAACCCAACAGGAAATTCTGCGTCTGACACGTGATGTGCAGTCAGGTCAGGAAATCTACATGCAGTTGCTGAATCGCCAGCAAGAGCTGGGTATCAGTAAAGCCAGTACCGTGGGTGATGTGCGCATCATCGACGGTGCGGAAACCGCCGGTAGCCCGGTGGCACCGAAGAAAATGTTGATTATTGCCGCCAGCTTTATTCTGGGTCTGATTATCTCGGTGGGTCTGGTGCTGCTGAAAGCGCTGTTCCATCACGGTATTGAGAATCCTGAGCAGCTGGAAGAGCTGGGCATGAACGTCTATGCCAGCGTACCGCTGTCAGAGTGGCAACGTAAGAAAGATACCGAAGCGCTGGCGCGTCGTGGTCACAAAGAGAAGAGTGACCCACACAATACGCTGCTGGCGCTGGGTAATCCGACTGACCTCTCCATCGAAGCGATTCGTAGCCTGCGTACCAGCCTGCACTTCGCGATGATGGAAGCCAAAAACAACATTCTGATGATTACCGGTGCCAGCCCGGGTATTGGTAAAACCTTTATCTGTGCCAACCTGGCGACCCTGGTATCGAAAGCAGGCCAGCGTGTGCTGTTCATCGATGGTGATATGCGCCGTGGTTATACCCATGAGCTGCTCGGTTCGGAAAACAAAATGGGTCTCTCCAATGTGTTGTCCGGCAAGAGTGAGTTCTCACCGGCCATGATTCAGAAAGGCGTGTACGGTTTTGATTTCCTGCCACGCGGTCAGGTGCCACCGAACCCGTCTGAACTGCTGATGCATCGTCGCATGAGCGAGTTGCTGGATTGGGCGAGCAAGAACTACGACCTGGTGCTGATTGATACCCCACCAATTCTGGCGGTGACCGATGCTTCCATCATCGGTAAGTTGGCCGGTACGTCGCTGATGGTGGCGCGTTTCGAAACCAACACCACCAAAGAGTTGGATGTTAGCTACAAGCGCTTCGCGCAGAACGGTATCGAGATTAAGGGTGTCATCCTGAACGCCGTGGTGCGTAAAGCGGCGAACTCCTACGGTTATGGTTACGACTATTACAACTACGAATATAAACAGAAAGTGTAACGCACCCTGTTATTGACTTAGAGGCGGCATCTGCCGCCTCTTTTTGCGTAAGGAATGACACCATGGCACCCTATTGGGTTATATCCGGATTGTTGCTTCTGATTTCATTGAGTGAGCTTATTGTCAAAAAAGATGAGCGCACCTCGGGTCTGATGCTCTACCTGCTGTGTATCGCCACCGCTATTCTGATTGTGTTTGCCGGGATTCGCGGTTTGGGTACCGGCATGGATGACCTGCAGTATCGGACATTTTATACCGGCTTTATTGAAAGTCTGCAGATCAACGGCTTTAGCGCCACCGTCGAGCTTTTCCGTTATGAGCCGCTGATTTTTGCCATCGCCTGGCTAACCAGCCTGATTTCCAGTAATGCTGACACCTTCTTATTTGTATTCAGCATTCTGGCGGTGGTGACCAACGCGGTGTTCTTCCGCAAAATGTCACCGTACCCGATCCTCGCGCTGGCACTCTATTCCGCCCATATCTACATCAACAAAGACATGAACCAGATTCGCTTTGGTCTCAGTTCTGCGCTGTTTTTGGGGGTGCTCTGGTGTCTATATCTGAAGCGTTACTGGGGAGCGTTCGGCTTTTTCCTGCTCTCTTTCTTCAGTCACAACACCGGAATTATGGTGGTCACGGTCTTGCCATTCTTGTTTATCCGTCAATGGCGCTATTGGCCGGTGCTGATTATCTTGCTGAGTATCCCGATGTCGAAGTTCGGCGGGACAAACTTTATCAGCTTGATCAGTGCGCATATGGGCGCGATGGGGGAGAGGGCGGAAGGCTACAGTGCTGAAGCATCGAATACCGCGGATGGCAGTATCTTCTCGGTTTCTAACCTTAAAAACATCATGCTGGTGTGTATGTTTGTCTATTTCATGCTCAGCGATGAATTGAAGCGCAACAATGCTGAGCAGTGGCGTTTTAACTATCTAATGATTGTGACCTTCGCGCTGGGCGGGGCCATCAGGATCTTCTTCTATAACTATTCATCCGGGGCAAGGCTTTCCAACTACCTGTTGCAAGTTGAGCCTATTCTACTGACCTCGTTGATCTATCAATCACGGCAATTACTCAAACCGGCGATGTTCGCGATGTTCAGTTTCTTTCTTGTTTATTACCTCTACTACAACACCATCTCGCAGAAACAGGCCGTTGTCGGCTACGAGGTGGCGCAGGAGTTCAAAATCTTTAGGTAACAGAGAGGTAACATGACAAGAAAATTGATGGTTTTAGCCTTCGCGCTGGCACCGATTGCGGCGCTGGCAACACCGGGTTTAAGCACGCTGCAGATTGACGCATTCGGTGATTCCACGACCGCGGGTGTCATCAGCAAAGACCGTAAAAGCAGCATCACCCAAGCCAGTGAAATCGGTGAATTGACGCAATTGCTGCAACAGCAGTATGGCGATCGGGTCAACATCGTGGTGAAAAACCACGGTGTTCCCGGTGCGCAGGCCGCTGAGTTGTTGTACCCGCATGGCGGTGATGATCAAAGCCATTGGGAGGACTTAATGAAAACCTCCCCGGCCAAAATCGTTTTGATCAACTACGCCATTAACGATGCCCGACACTATTTTTTCAAGGATAAGAAGGTGCACCTTGAAAGCCCTGAAGAGTATGGGCGGATTATCACGCGTCTGGTTGAAGTGGCGAAGCAGAACCATAAACAAGTTATTTTGCAGGAGCCGAATCCCATTTGCGGCAAAGCGGCACGTTGGAATGTTTGGCCCTACGTCTGGCAACTTAACCAGGTGGCTAAGCAGCAACAGGTTGCCGTGGTTCACCAGTATAGCGTGATTAAAGAAGATCGTGACTGGCAGTCGCAGATGTCTGACGACTGTATTCATCCGCTGGAGTCACTGTATAAAGCCAAAGCGGATCGTACCTTTAGTATTGTTAGCCCACTTGTTCAGCAAAGTCTTGCGCAGCAAAGCCCCTAACCTTGTTGTGTCGATTTTATAAGGGATCCTGATATGTACATCATGATTATGGTGGTTTCGTTCTGCCTTGCATTGCTCATTTTACATGCCTGCTCTTATCATCGCGGTATTTATAATGATAAAGGCGTGAAGAGTATTTCTGGCCTGCGTGCTTTCCTCGCCAGTATTGTCGCCTTTTCTCATTTTGTTCATTATATTTACGGGCTGGATCAACCGTGGATATATGATAAAAACTATTTTGCCTGGTTCTCTGAGGGCAACTTTTTTGTGAACTCGGGTAAATTCGGCGTCTTGCTGTTCTTTATGATTTCGGCATTCCTGTTCTATCGCTGGCTGGATAACGATACGCTCACCCCTGCACAGTTGAGTGGAAAACTCTGGCGTTCACGCGTTCGGCGTATTGTGCCGATGTTTTGGTTCTCAGGTTTCGTTATCTTTACCATTGGTGCGCTGCAAGGTGCGCTGGTGCCGCCGTTGCAAGCGCTGAAAGATGCCGTTTTATGGCTGCTGTTCATTGGCAGTTACAACGTTGGCGAGATGTCTACAGCGGTGGTGAACTCCGGCGTGGAGTGGACGTTGCGTCTGGAATGGTTGCTGTATTTGTCTATTCCCGTGATTTATTTCCTCAATCGTTTAACGCGCGGGAAATACAAAACCCTGCTGATCCTCTCGTCCATCGGCGTTATTTTCATCATCGCCGTCGCATTACGCTTGTATGGGAAAACCTATACCGATCCGCGTCCGGTACTCGGCTTTGCGATGGGATATTTTGCTTATAAGTTCCGCGATAGATTTGCTGGTCTACGCCATTCCCGCAGTGCGGCAATCCTCAGCCTTGGATTGGCCGTATTCTCTCTGTTCTTCACCTCGAATACCTTCTTCTATGTCTTCTTCCTGATATCCCTGACGGTGATCTTCTTTATTGTCAGTAGCGGTAATTCGCTGATGGGACTGCTGGAAAATAAGACCTTGATGTCGATTGGTGAAGTGAGTTATAGCCTCTATTTGATTCATGGCGTGGTGCTATACGGTATTGAACAAATTCCACCGACGTTATATCCGCATAATTACTGGATGTTCACGCTGTTATCTACACTGTTCTTTGTTGCGGCGTTTTATGTCGCAAAAATGACCTATCTTTGGGTGGAAAAACCGTTTATCGGCAGCAGTGGCGGTAAGTCTAAAGCAGCAACCAAAGCAGCAGCCGAAAATTAAGAATTTGACTGATTACCTTCGCTTAATATTCGTATTACTGTTAACCAGAAGTTTTTAGAGGTACTGGCAATGCAGGATATTCGTTTCTCAATTGTAATTCCCGCGTATAACGCGTCGAAGTCGATTGTAACGACGCTGGATTGCGTCAAAGCGCAAACCTATCGCAATTTTGAAGTCATCATCGTGGATGACAAATCGGCTGATGCCGCTGAACTGGCACAAGTGGTGCGCAGTGAGCGTTATCAGGATCTGGACATCAAACTTGAGCTGTCTGAGGTGAAACTCAACGGTGCCGGTGCTCGTAACAAAGGTATCGAACTGGCTGAGGGCGATTTCATCAGCTTCCTTGATGCCGATGATGAGTGGGGCGTTGATAAGCTGCTCACCGTTTATGACACCATCACCAAACTTGAAGCACAGGGTAAGTCGAACTATCTGATTTTCAGCCAGGTGAACATTCATCAGGATGGCCGTTTCCTCAAGGTGATGCCGATGCAGGAACCGGGCAAGAATGAAACCATCGCTGAATATCTGTTTGGCTGTTACGGCTTTATTCAAACCAGCACCATTGTGTTGAAGCGCGAAGATGCCGATAAAATCCGTTTTGATGCGCGTTATATTCGCCATCAGGATTACGATTTCTGCATCCGTGCTGACCGCATGGGCTATGAATTTGTGATGATCGATAAGCCGCTCGCCACCTACCATCTGCTGACCAAATTTGGTTCCAAGCACAAAGGCGAGTCGGTGAAGTACTCCTTCTTCTGGCTGGACACCATGAAGCCGCACCTCACGGCACGTGACGTCCATACCTATAAGGCGTTCAAGCTGCCGCTGCGCTACAAGATGGATGGTAAATCACTGCAGGCGAGCCTCAGTTTCGCGCGCTACTTCTTCCTGACCAATCGTGATAACCGGGCTTATTTCCTGAATCGACTGTTCGATAAGGTGAAATCGCGCTTCTCTGGCGGACGAGCCGTCTCCTGATTCACTTTATATAAATTTCACTTGCTCCCGCACCGGGAGCAATTTTTTGGTTCCTGACACTCCGGGTATGCAAATGACAAATCATGTTGGCACCGTCGGTATCGTGATGCCGATGTATAACGCGCGTAAAACGGTATTGCGTGCGGTAGAGTCGATCGTCAATCAGACCTATAGCGACTGGCATCTTTATTTAATAAACGATCAGTCCACCGATGATTCGCTGGCCTATGTACGCGAACACTGCACTGACGCGCGCATTACCATTCTTAACAATGAAGTCAACCTCGGTGCGGCGGAAACACGTAACGTGGGTCTGCGTGCCGCGAAAGAAGAGATTATCGCGTTTCTTGACAGTGACGACGAATGGCACGCCGATAAACTCGCCGAACAGACTGCGGCGATCGCGGCGGGTGATGATTTTGTCATCACGCATTATCACTACAAAACCAAAACCGCCGACCACGATATTCTCTACAGCAAACCCTATCTGCAACAGGAAAACTTCGTGAAGAAGCAGTATCGCGTCTGCTTCTCTTCCGTGTGTTTCCGCCGTCCTCCTCAGGGCATCTTCTTCCAGCGTAAAGGGCATGAAGATTTCCTGTTCCTCTACGAACTGTTCCTCCGCTACAAGCAAGCTCGGGTGATCCAGAAGACGCTGGTCAACTATTACGAGCTGGGCGATTCCCTCTCGCGCAATAAGAATAAAGCGGCGAAATGGCACCTCGAATTATTAAGAATTATCTATAAAAACAATCCGTTAAAAATCTATTACTATTACGGCTGGTATATGGTGAACGGCGTTCTCTTCACCCTGAAGCATCGTTAAGACCCGGCATCCTTCGTGTTGTTACGACGTGAGCAGTACGGAGGCGTTGGGTCTTAAGTTCACATTTTGAGGTGGAAAGCGTTTTATGAAAAAGATCGTTTTAGTGATTAAGGATGCCTACTCCTACGCGGGCACGGAAAACATCTGTAATTTCATGTCGGAGTGCCTTGGAGAGCAGCACGCCGTCACCATTTATTCGCTGGAAGGGCACGGCAAAACCTTTTATCCGTTCGATCGCGTGAAAGAGATCGTCAGTTTTGAAGGGCACAGCAACCCGATTAAAAGCGCTGTCGCCAGCATTCATCAGCAAGGGTTCGACAGCGTATTTCTGATCAGCATGGGCCGCCTGAGCGTGATGTTCGCCTTCTGGAATTTGATGGCGATGAAGAAAAAACGCTTTAAAGCCTACGCCTGTGAACACATTGCGATTAACTCCTTTAGCAAACCGATCAAAGCGCTGAAGTGGATGCTGCTGCGCTATTACGACCAGGTCATCGTGCTGACGGACAAAGATCATCAGGTGTTCAGCCGCTGGAATATCGCCAGTAAACAGATCCCTAATCCGGTGGTTTACAAGGCCTTTCAGCGCCAGAGCCGCAGCCGTCAGGCGCTGGCGGTGGGGCGTCTGGATAATCAAAAAGGCTTCGACCTGCTGCTGGATATCTGGGCTGATTTCAGCAAAACCCATCCTGAGTGGACGCTGGTGATTGCCGGTGACGGTGAATTGCGTCAGCAATTGCACGATCAGGCTGCGGCGTTGGGCATCACCAATAGCGTGAATTTCGTCGGCAAAGTCAGCAACATCAACGATTACTACCGTGACAGCGACATGGCGCTGATGACCTCGCGTTATGAAGGGTTGCCACTGGTCCTGCTCGAAGCGAAATCCTGGTCATTGCCGGTGGTGGCTTATGACTGCCCAACCGGCCCGCAGGAAATCATCAACCACGGGGAAGATGGTTTCCTGGTGCCGATGAATGACAAATCAACGTTTCTGGCGCGGATGGAACAGCTGGCGAGTGACGATAGCCTGTTCTACGCCATGAGCGAAAAAACCAAAGAAACTGCGCTGAAGTTTGACGGTAACCAGATCAAACAAAGCTGGCTGGCGCTGGTTTAAGCGTCCGTTCTCGTGCCTCCGGGATCACATTTATGGCTGTTACGCAGCCCCATGACCACGGGATTGAAAGCATGAAAAGAAGAGAAGTCTTGCAAACTGCAGCCTCCTCCATTGTTGCCGCGCTCTCAGTGAGCGCATTTTCCAGCTATGCGGCAAAAAGTGGTCAACCTGCTTTGAAAGCTGTCGATCCGTCCAGCGTACCGCAGGGCGATGTGCCGATTTTAACGCCGGAAAATGTCTACACCATGCCAACACAGTTCTGGCAGAACTTTGAGGGCAAATTGTGGATTGGGCAGGCCGGTCAGGATGCCAGCAAAGCGGGCAATCAGATTCCGGTATTCCTGCGCGATGCCAGCGGTAAAGTGTCACAAATCAGCCAGCCTATTGCGCTGAATAAGGGCAACTTCGCGCAATTCATCCACGATAATGCAGCGTTGATCGCCAATCCTTCGCACTCCATGGTGGTGGAAGACGACCAGGGGAATACGCTGTTTTCGATTGCAGATGTTTCGCGACCCAACCCGAGTAACTTTAGTCAGCGTCTGGCGCAGCCGAATGGCTATCAGTTGATTGGCGAAATCCCGTCGGTCGATGAGTTACGGAAAACGCGTCCGCTGTTCGCCGGCGCCAAAATCAAGCTGAAAAGCTGGCATGAAGGCTTAGAAGTGGGCGGCGGGGAATTCGTTGGCGCTTTTGGTGACGGCAAAGATGATGGCGGCGTTATCTTCAGTGGTAACGGTTTCTATTGGCGTCGCGTGGTTGAGGATTTTAACCGCCTGACGCTGTTCGATTTTGGCGCCATTGCCGATGCCAAAACCGATGCCGCACCGGCGATAAAAGCCATGTATCAATGGTCAATTGATGCAAATCAGCAGATCTGTGTGCAGTTCCCGGCAGGCAATTTCTTCGTCACCGAGTGCGATTTCGGTAATGAACAACGACGCTACTTCCGCATCTCCGGCGCGATGGTCAATTTTGGCTATTTCCCGGCGACCACGCTGACTTCAGACGGTCGCTCTGAATTCCTGTTCCAGGTGAACGCGCGTTGGACGGAAATCTCCAATCTGATTTTCAACGGCCAAAACGACAAGCGGCCTAATAAGCAGGGGCTGTTCCGCAACACTTGTCCCGGCGGGCAATTTTTCCGCGGTGCCTGCCTGCGACTCAATCAGGTTGGCGGGGTGTCGTTGAGCTTACTGGATACGCTGGATTGTAAAATCGATCAGTGGTACGCCAATGCCTGTACTGGCGATGTGATCAAAGCCAGTTGGTCAGGCCAAAAGGCTGGCGCCTGGGATCACAGCACGGCGATTGAACTCTCCAACTTCAACGCCCAGCACTGTAAAGGCGGTAAGGTGTTGAATCTGCCGCGTTGCAGCCAGTCGATCATTCATAACGGCTGGATCGAGCACAGTGAGTTTCCCGGTGACATTTCCAATGGGCAGTGGATCATCGATGCGCTCAGCATTGAAGACTGTAAAAATCCGCTGATCGCGCACAACTCGCGACTGAACATGCGCCAGACCAACCTGCAAGCGGGGAGTTGGATCGACAACTCGATGGAAGGCGAGCGTTGGCTCAACATCTGGGAGATGGGGTCAACGCGCGTGGAATCTTACGGTGTCGCCATCGATGGCAGCCTGAAATACAACTACATCACTTCACGCTTCCGCCTGGCGAATAACACCAACCAGGAAACCTGGTTTGAACTCGGCAACTTCTACTCACCTACGGTGGGTGACAGCTGGGAGATCGAGGTATTTGGTCAATCGCAATTCAATAACGGCACGGCTAATCAGCCGTTAATGAACGTCATTGATGGCAAAGGCACCGGCGGTCGTGCGGTGATTCATCTGCAACGCAAAACCAAAAATGCGGAAGCCAGCTGGTCAGCCGAAGGCAGTTCACCGGTGGTAGATGTCCGCTTTGAACCGCGTTCAGAGACGGACACGAAAGTGTTCGTCAAGCTGGCTGGTTGGACACCTACCACCGCGATTTTGATTAAAAGCACCGCCAAGGACCGCTTCCTCACCGGACGCTGTGCGCGTGTGGATGCCACCATGGCGCAGGGCAGTCCTGCCAGCGGCAGCCAGCAGGCACCGCAGCGCTTCAGCCTGCACAATGGTAAAGCGGGTATCGGCGGCAACGAGCAGGGCGATCTGCTGCTGGCCTCGCGCGCGCTGAAACCAGAGCAGGTAGATACGCGTGCGCCGAAAGGATATGTCTCGGTGGTGATTAACGGCGAGCAGGTAGCGTTACCCTATTTTGCAGTGAAGTCGTAATGCACGAACCGGAGAGGACGCAGCCGTTTGCGTCCTCTCCGGGAAAAGTTGGGAGCGGCCTTCAGGTCGCCCGTTTGAGAACAGATTTTCTATTTTGGGCATTGTTCCCATTGCAGTTTTTTAACACAGAGTTCACTTTGCCCGTGCAGGAAATGGCGTGGCTTGTAAAAAATTAAAAAAATTTTTCTGGAGTGTTTATGAAGATTTTATTGGTGGGAAACCATACCTGTGGAAATCGTGGGGATGGCGCGATTTTACGTGGACTGATCGACTCTTTGCAGTCTGCGCGTGGCGACCTCGATATTGATGTGATCAGTCGTTATCCAACAAGCTCCGGGTACTTATTGCAACAGGATATCCAGCAGGATTCCCTGTTTCTGCATAACAGCAAATCAGCGAAAGGGCTGGTGGGCAGCGTTAAACGTAAAGTGGCCAACCGCCTGATGCCCGAGATCATGATGGCGCATCTGGGCAAGGGTGGCCTGTACAAATCGTTTTCTGTGCCGCCGCATCTGGCGCAGTTCACCAAAAGTCTGGAACAGTATGACGCCATCATTCAGGTGGGCGGTTCGTTCTTCGTCGATCTGTATGGTGTGACGCAGTTTGACCACGCGCTCTGTGCATTGATGGCGAAAAAGCCGCTGCACATGGTCGGTCACTCTGTCGGCCCGTTTGAGAATCCTCGCGTGAATGCGCTGGCCAACTTCGTGTTTGACCGTGTTGATAGCCTGGTGCTGCGTGAAGAAGTTAGCTTTGACCGCCTGAAACAAGACGGCGTCACCACCAGCCGCGTGAAGAAGGGCGTGGATACCGCCTTCCTGGTGAAGGCGCGTGATGTGGAGAACCCGAGCCACAATCTGCTGCACTGGAAAAACATCATCAGCGCGCGTAAAACCATCGCCATCACCGTGCGTGAACTGGCACCGTTCGATAAACGTCTCGGCGTGACGCAGAAAGAGTACGAAGCGGCCTTCGGGAAAGTCATCAATGCGATGATTGCTGAAGGCTATCAGGTGGTGGCTTTCTCTACCTGTACCGGCATCGACAGCTACGCCAAAGACGACCGGATGGTCGCGCTGACGCTGCGCGACCACGTCGAAAATCCCGAGCATTACCATGTCATCATGGACGAGTTCAACGATCTCGAACTCGGCATCCTGCTAAGCCATTGTCACCTGACCATTGGCACCCGCCTGCACTCCGCCATAATTTCCATGAACTTCGGTACCCCAGCCGTGGCCATCAACTATGAGCACAAATCGCTCGGCGTGATGAAGCAGCTTGGACTGCCGCAAATGGCCACCGACGTGCAAAGCCTGATGGATGGCTCGCTGATCGACAAAGTACAAACCGTGCTGGCCGATTACGACAACGTGAAGCGCAAAGTGGATACCGCGGTGGCGCAGGAGCGTGAAATTGGTAACCGCATTACGGCAGAAATTCTCAACGTGCTGGGGTAAGTGATGAAGCTGACCTTTTTCACCATGCGTTTTCCGGTTGCCTCTGAGACATTTGTCCTCAATCAGGTAACGCATTTCATTGATGCAGGCTATGACGTGGAGATTATCTCCGTGTTTCCGGGCGATATGATCAATCGCCACGCCGCGTTCGATGAGTACAATCTGGCGGCGAAAACTCACTATTTACTGCCGGAAGAGAAAGTCTCGAATCTCGATAAGCTGACGCAGCGCATTGGTTTGATGCTGCCGAAAATCGCTAAGCCGGCGTTGATCAAATCACTCAATGTCGGCCGCTACGGCCAGCAGGCGAAAAAGCTGCTGCTGCCGGCGATTGTTGCTAACGCGAAGCAAACCTTCACCGCGGATGTGTTTCTGGTGCACTTTGGTTATGCCGGTGCGCTGGCCAACAAACTGCGTGAGCTCGGCGTGCTGAAAGGCAAGCAGGCAACGGTGTTCCACGGCGCGGATATTTCGCGCCGTCACATTCTCGAAGAGCACAAGCTCGATTACGTCAACCTGTTCAAACAAAGCGAGTTGATGTTGCCCATCAGCCATTTGTGGGAGAACAAGCTGATTGAGATGGGTTGTCCACGCGAGAAGGTGCACGTGACGCGCATGGGCATCGAGCCGGAGAAGTTTAACTTCAGGCCGCGTGAGGCGTTTCATCAGCCGCTGCGAATTGTCTCGGTCGCGCGCTTGACCGAGAAAAAGGGCTTAGACGTGGCGGTAAAAGCCAGTGAAATTCTGCGCAACAACGGTGGGCAGTTCGAGTTCACCATTATCGGCAACGGTGAGCAGGACGGCATGATGCGTGAACACATCGCGCGTGCCGGACTGGAAGCCTTTGTCACTATGCCAGGTTTCAAGCCGCAAGAGGAGATTCGTCAGGCGTTGAACGATGCCGATATCTTCCTGCTGCCGTCCAAAACCGCGGCGGATGGCGATATGGAAGGCATTCCGGTGGCGTTGATGGAAGCGATGGCGGTGGGGCTGCCGGTGGTCTCGACCTATCACAGCGGCATCCCGGAGCTGATTCAGAACAACGTCAGCGGCTGGCTGGTCTCGGAAAACGATGCCGAAGAGTTGGCCGACACGTTGCTGCGTCTGTCACGCGGCGATGTTGATGTCGCGCCGGTAATGGCTGCCGCGCGACACAAAGTGGAAACCGAGTTCAATCAGCACATCGCTTATGGTGAGCTGGCTAAAATTCTGGAGCGCATGGTGTGAGCGGATTAAAAAAACAGGCCGTCTGGCTGTTTGGCAGTACCTGCTTCGCGGCATTGCTGCAGGTGTTACAGCTCAGCGTTCTGGCGCGAAAACTGGAAGCGCATGAGTTAGGTTTACTAGCCATTATCAACGCCATTCTGGCGGTGGCAACGGTGTTGCAGGATATGGGGATGAGCAGCTATATCGTGCATCGCCAGGACATCAACCGCCGCCAGCAGAGTACCATTTATTGGGTCAACGTCTCGCTCAGCTTGTGTACCGGCTTGATTATGCTGGCGATTGCCTTCCCGGTGGCGTGGTTCTATCACCTGCCTGAATTGACAGGGCTGATCATGCTCACCAGCCTCAACTTCCTCGTGCTGGGACATCTGTCGCAGTATCAGGCGCACTATGTGAAATCCAAACGTATGGTGACGCTGGCGAAGATTGAGATGGCGACCAAGCTGTTCGCGTTCATCTGTACCGTGGCGATGCTGTACTTTACCTCGCTCACGGTGGCGGCGGCGATCCTTGGACTGTTCATCAATGCCTTTACGCGCATCCTGTGCATGATCTACTTCGGGGAGAAGTCGTGGCGTCCAACGTGGGAGTTTGAAGGGGCGACCTTCATCAGCGCGGTGCGTTACGGCATTTATCAGCTGGGTTCACAGACCATCAACCAACTGCGTACCCAGGCGGATGCTCTGATTGTGGGTAAAGTGATGGGCGCGGAGATGCTGGGGATCTACTCGCTGGCCAAAGAGTTGATTCTGCAGCCACTGAAACTGGTCTCGCCGGTGATTAACCGTCTGGCGCTGCCGCGTTTCGCCGAGAAGCAGCATGATCCGGAGCAGTTGAAAAATCTGTTCCTGAAAGGCACCTTCGTCATCATGTTGTTCAGCAGCGCGATGTATCTGGCGATTGGCATTCTTTCGCCGGTGATCGTACGCGTGCTATATGGCGCGTCGCATGAGCAGGTTTACCATCTGATTCCACTGATGCTGCTGTTCGGTATGCTGCGTCCGATGGGGGGCTTAACCGGCGCAATTTCCCAGGCGAACGGTAAGACTAACGTCGAGTTCTACTGGAACATCGTCGCCAGTCTGTTGGTAGTAATGGTGTTGGCGACAACCTACATCTGGCCGAACGTGCTGTATGTAGCGCTGACGTTGTCTATCTCGCAGGTGCTGATTTCTGCTTTCGCCCATCCGTTCTTTATCAAGCCGGTGATTGGTATCCGCTTTATGCCGTATGCCCGCCAGTGGGTTTCGGTGTCGGTGGTGTTTGTCGGCCTGATGATGCTGGTGAATCACTTCAACTTGTTTGTGATGCCGGAGTGGTTTGAGGGCTGGCTGTAGGTTTTGCCATTACTACGTGATCTGCGCGGGCATGCACTTGCTGTCTGCACAGATCCGTAACGGCGACATGCATGGCGTAATGGCGCTCAATTAAGCCAGGGAGTGCGTATTCAACCCGGTTCTCCCTCAATGCGCACCGAACAATGTAGGGTCGCCATTTATGGCGACCAAAACGCACTCAACTGACAAGCATTACGCCATTTATGGCGCAGTCTACCCGCACGCACCACGATAAAATCCCGCTGAACTCATTCTGTAAACCACTGGTCTTAACCTCTGCCACTTTTCCATAGACCTCCCACTGTTTTTCAGCGGTTTAGCGCCCCCATTTTGCTTCGTTCAGGCGAAGCGGCAGCCCGCCATTTTGGCGATTTTTGATGTGGTGACAGAGAGTTAGTGCCGGATTTTCAGATAAAGATTATACTTGCTGCACCGGCCGATCCTGCATAATCGACCCCACGTATTCACTTCATGAAATGGAATAAATATGACCAAGCTTAAAGCAGTAATCCCGGTTGCGGGTCTCGGTATGCATATGCTCCCTGCAACGAAAGCCATCCCGAAAGAGATGCTGCCTATCGTCGACAAACCAATGATTCAATACATCGTTGACGAGTGTGTAGCGGCGGGCATCAAGGAGATTGTGCTGGTCACCCATGCTTCCAAAAATGCAGTGGAAAACCACTTCGACACCACTTATGAGCTGGAAGCGCTGCTTGAAGCGCGCGTAAAACGTCAGCTGCTGAGCGAAGTGCAATCAATCTGTCCTCCTGGCGTAACCATTATGAACGTGCGTCAGGCGAACCCGTTGGGCCTCGGCCACTCAGTGCTGTGTGCACGTCCAATGATCGGTGATAACCCGTTCGTGGTGGTACTGCCAGACGTGCTGCTGGATGACTCAACCGCTGACCACCTGCGCTACAACCTCGCCGCAATGGTCGCACGCTTCGAAGAAACCGGGCACTCACAGGTACTGGCGAAACACATGCCGGGTGAAGACCTGACCGAATACGGTGTTCTGACCACCGAAGCGCCAATTGATAACCCAGGTGACATCAGCACCATCACCAACATCATTGAAAAGCCAGAAGCGGGCCAGCTGGATTCAGACCTGACTGCGGTTGGTCGTTATGTGCTCTCTGCGGATATCTGGCAAGAGCTGGAAAATACCGAGCCAGGCGCTTGGGGTCGTATCCAGCTGACCGATGCCATCGCCTCACTCAGCAAGAAAAAACCGGTAGATGCACAACTGCTGACCGGTACCAGCTACGACTGTGGTAAAAAAATGGGCTACATGCAGGCCTTCGTTTCTTACGGTCTGCGTAACAACGCGCAGGGTCGTGATTTCCGCGAAGCTATCCAGAAAATCCTGGCGAAATAATCCATTCTCATGCCGCGCCGCTTGCGCGGTTTAAAGGAGTACACATGGCTATTTTGGTAACGGGTGGAGCAGGGTACATCGGCTCCCATACGGTGCTGGCGCTGTTAGAGCGCGGCGACGACGTTGTGGTCCTGGATAACCTTTGCAATGCTTCACGCGAAGCTGTCAATCGCGTGGAGAAGCTATCTGGCAAGAAAGCGGTGTTTGTTGAAGGTGACATCCGCGATCGCGCTTGCCTGCGTGACTTGTTTGCGACCAACGACATCTCTGCAGTGATTCACTTCGCGGCGTTGAAAGCCGTAGGTGAATCGACCCGCATGCCGCTGGAATACTACGAGAACAACGTGGCGGGTACTGTGGTGCTGCTGGAAGAGATGCGCGCTGCAGGCGTGTGGAACTTCATTTTCAGCTCTTCAGCGACCGTATACGGCGCCGATGCACCGGTTCCTTATGTGGAAACCACGCCAATCGGTGGCACCACCAGCCCGTACGGCACCTCTAAGCTGATGATCGAATTCGTGATGCGCGACTTCGCCAAAGCAGACCCGAATTTCAAAGCCATCGCGCTGCGCTACTTTAACCCGGTTGGCGCGCATGAGTCTGGCGAGATCGGTGAAGACCCAACCGGTATTCCTAACAACCTGCTGCCATATATCGCGCAGGTGGCGATTGGTCGCCTGGAGAAGCTGGGCGTGTTTGGTGATGACTACGACACGCCAGACGGCACCGCACAGCGCGACTACATCCACGTGGTGGATTTGGCCGAAGGCCACCTGAAGGCGCTGGATCATCTGCCGAAAGTCACCGGTTACAAGGCGTATAATCTTGGCGGTGGGGTAGGGTTCTCGGTGCTGGAAATGATTAAGGCGTTCGAGAAGGCTTCTGGTAAGGCGATTCTGTTTGAGTTTAAGCCGCGTCGTGATGGCGATCTGCCGGCGTTCTGGGCGGATGCAAGTCTGGCGAATACCGAGTTGGACTGGCGGGTAACGCGTGGGATTGACGCGATGATGCGTGATACGTGGAACTGGCAGAGTAAGAACCCGGATGGGTTTAAGTAATCCAATAAAGGCGGACATGATGTCCGCTTTTTTTCGCCCGGTTTAACGTCCCCCTGCTTTTCGCCACTTTCACACTGCATAAGAAAAGTCTGATATAGTCGATTCCCTAATAAATTGATCGCACAATTGGTTAATTATTGAGCCTTTACTTGATGCCAAAGCCATTTCGTTCGTGTTCACACGACCACGGTGTTAAAATTCAAGTTCCGAAATAATCAATTCTTTCTGATGAACTCTATAGAATTAAGATTATTTCAAGCAGATAGTGCTCAGTTTGATTTAATCGCACTATGCTTAAAGATCGCTTTTACACACATCAGCATGTTGGGAGCTGCAACCCAAGGGCGGTAGCTTTGTCCATTGCTAATGTGGGGTGTTTATTTCTCCTCTGACCGGGATACGGTCGCAATGTCAGGAACAGTCCAACGTCATGAAGATTTTAATTACTGGTGGTGCAGGTTTTATCGGCTCAGCTGTGGTCCGTCATGTTATCAATGACACCAGTGATGAGGTGATTAACGTCGATAAACTGACCTATGCAGGCAACCTCGAATCGCTTAAAACGGTCAGTGATAATTCCCGTTACACCTTCTGTCATGTCGACATTTGCGACGGCATTGCTTTGTCTAAAGTCTTCGAAGAGCACCAGCCGGATGCGGTTATGCATCTCGCTGCAGAGAGCCATGTGGATCGATCCATTACCGGGCCTGCTGAATTTGTCCAGACTAACGTTGTTGGCACCTACGCCTTGTTAGAAGCCAGCCGTCAGTACTGGATGACATTGCCTGAAGATCGTAAAAGCGCATTCCGTTTCCATCATATCTCTACTGATGAAGTGTATGGTGACTTGCCACATCCGGATGAAATGGAAGGCGAGCTTCCAATGTTCACCGAGTCAACGCCTTATGCGCCAAGCAGCCCTTATTCTTCAACCAAAGCCGCAAGTGACCACCTGGTTCGCGCCTGGGGACGTACCTACGGTTTGCCCGTGGTAGTGACCAACTGTTCCAACAACTACGGCCCGTATCATTTCCCGGAAAAACTCATTCCTCTCATCATCAGCAATGCATTGGAAGGTAAACCTTTGCCTATTTATGGTAAAGGCGACCAGATTCGCGACTGGTTGTATGTCGAAGATCACGCACGTGCGCTGTATACCGTTGTGACGAAGGCTAAAACCGGTACCACCTATAATATCGGTGGCCATAATGAGAAGCAGAATCTCGAAGTGGTTCACAAAGTTTGTGAATTGCTGGACGAATTGCGTCCGAAAGATACGCCGTATGCTCAACAAATCACTTATGTTGCTGACCGCCCGGGCCATGACCGCCGTTATGCCATCGATGCAGCAAAAATTGAGCAAGATTTAGGATGGACCCCGCAGGAAAGTTTCGAAACGGGTCTACGCAAAACCGTCCAGTGGTATCTCGACAACCATGAATGGGTTGAGCACGTCAAAAGTGGTGCCTATCAAAATTGGATTGAGCAAAATTACGAGAAACGTAGCTAATGAAAATTTTGTTATTGGGTAAAAATGGTCAGGTGGGTTGGGAGCTCCAACGCGCACTGGCACCATTGGGTGAAGTGATCGCGTTAGACCGCCATTCAGTGGAATATTGCGGTGACTTAACGCATCCAGAAGGAATCGCGAAATCCGTTCGCGATATCCAGCCTGATGTCATCGTGAACGCTGCTGCTTATACCGCCGTGGATAAAGCTGAAAGCGATATACAGAATGCCGAGTTGATCAATGCCGCCAGTGTTGCAGCGCTGGCGATTGCAGCGCGTGATGTGAACGCTTTACTGGTTCATTATTCAACCGACTACGTCTTTGATGGCAGCGGCGAGCGCCCGTGGAGTGAAGACGATGTGACTTCGCCACTCAACGCGTATGGCAAAACCAAGCGCCAGGGAGAAGAAGCGATTGTAGCGCATGCTCCCAACTATCTTATCTTCCGCACTAGCTGGGTGTACGCGGCCAAAGGGAATAACTTTGCCAAAACGATGATACGCCTGGCGCAGGAGCGTGAGAGTCTTGCCGTCATCAACGATCAATTCGGCGCACCAACGGGGGCAGAATTGATCGCGGATTGCACCGCACACGCCATCAGAATCACATTGGCTGAACCCGAAAAACGCGGTATCTATAACCTGATTGCTTCAGGGGTAACGACCTGGCATGCCTATGCAGATTTTGTGATTGCGCATGTGCGTGATAAAGGCTTGCCGATTAAAGCTACAGCCATCAATACTGTTGATACCACGGCTTTTCCGACACCGGCAAAACGCCCACTAAATTCCAGACTGAACACCAGTAAATTCACGACTGCATTTAATCTCACCCTCCCTGAATGGAAGGTTGGGGTTGTTCGCATGTTAGATGAAATCTATCACTGAGTGATCATAGAGTCAGATAAACAAATTGAAGGATAACGTTGTGACGAGTAAAAAAGGAATCATTCTTGCTGGCGGTTCAGGAACACGCCTCTATCCAGTAACGATGGCAGTCAGTAAGCAGTTATTACCCATTTATGATAAGCCAATGATTTACTATCCGCTTAGCACTCTGATGTTGGCGGGAATTCGCGATATCCTGATTATCAGCACACCGCAAGATACGCCACGTTTTGAAAGCCTGCTTGGTGATGGTTCTCAGTGGGGTCTAACGATTCAATATAAAGTCCAGGAAAGCCCGGATGGTTTAGCTCAAGCCTTTATTCTGGGTGAAGAGTTTATCGGCGATGATAACTGCGCATTGATTCTCGGCGACAATATCTTCTATGGTCACGATCTCCATAAGCAGCTTGAAGAGGCCTCTAATAAAAAAGAGGGCGCAACGGTATTTGCTTACCATGTGCATGATCCTGAGCGTTATGGTGTGGTTGAATTCGATAAAACCGGGAAAGCGATTTCTCTGGTTGAAAAACCCTCTGAGCCGAAAAGCAACTATGCAGTGACCGGCCTTTATTTCTATGACAATAGCGTTGTAGAACTGGCGAAGAACCTCAAGCCCTCTCCCCGTGGTGAGCTGGAAATTACCGATATCAACAATCTTTACCTTGAGAAGGGCAAACTTTCTGTCTCTATCATGGGGCGTGGACATGCGTGGCTTGATACCGGAACGCATCAGAGCTTGATGGAAGCGAATAACTTTATTCAGACGATTGAGACCCGCCAGGGACTGAAAGTGGCCTGCCCAGAAGAGATCTCTTATCGCATGGGCTTTATTGATGCAGAAAAGTTGAAAGAACTCGCGCAGCCTCTGCTGAAAAATGATTATGGCAAATATTTGATGGCGTTATACAACGGAAAATTATAATGAAGATTATTGATACTGAAATTCCTGACGTCAAAATAATTGAGCCATCGGTGTTCGGCGACGAGCGCGGTTTCTTTATGGAAACCTGGCAGCAAAAGAAATTTGAAGAGCAAGTTTCTCCTCGTACTTTTGTGCAGGACAACCATTCAAAGTCTTCCAAAGGCATTCTGCGTGGATTGCACTATCAGACTGCAAACACCCAAGGTAAGCTCGTACGCGTTGTCGCTGGCGAAGTCTTCGATGTGGCGGTTGATATGAGAAAGTCATCGCCTACTTTTGGACAATGGGTAGGTGTGTACCTCTCAGCTGAAAATAAACGCCAGTTATGGGTGCCTGAAGGATTCGCTCATGGTTTTTATGTGACGTCTGAAAGTGCTGAGTTTGTCTATAAATGTACCGATTATTATAATCCTCAGCATGAGCACTCATTACTATGGAATGATGCAGATTTAGGTATTAACTGGCCGATCTCTGAAGGTGATAGTCCTGCTCTTTCCGCGAAAGATAAAGTGGGAACACCATTATCACAAGCAGTAACCTTTGATTGATTCCTAAAACTAAGGATGAGGATGTTACTCATCCTTTTTTATATAGCTAATGATGATGAGCGATAAAGGAACAATAAGTATCCTAATGGGTACTTATAATGGCGAGAAATATATAGAGCAGCAATTACAGTCAATTGCTGACCAGACTTATAAAAATTGGGCCCTGATTGTTTCGGATGATGGTTCAACAGATCGTACATGTGAACTGGTTGAAGAATTTTCCCATCGATGTCTCAACAACAAAGTGATTTTGCTCAAAGGACCTGGAAGAGGTTTTGCAGCAAATTTCTTTAGTTTACTTAATCGTGACGATATTGACTCTGATTTTTATGCTTTCTGCGATCAAGATGATATTTGGAATGAAAACAAACTTGAAGTTGCCGTAAATCAGCTAGCTTCTGAAGTAAATTCATTTAACAAGTATAGACTTTACGGTTCTCGCACTAAGTTAATTGACTCTAACGAGAATTGTATTGGGTTTTCACCCTGTTTCTTAAAAGCATTTCATTTCAAAAATGCGCTATTACAGAGTTATGCGGGTGGTAACACCATGGTTTTCAATCGGGAGCTAAAAGCGATTTTTGAAACACTCCCAGCAGATTTGCAAATTGTTTCTCACGATTGGATTATGTATATCGTTTGTAGCGCTATGAATGGAACAGTAATTTATGATCATCAGCCCTATATACTTTACCGACAACATGATCAAAATCTAGTCGGTAGTAATACTGGAATAATGTCCAAAGTCACGCGCTTTAATCGACTTTTTGCTGGTGAGTTTAAATCCTGGAGCAAAATTAACTGCATGACACTTGAGTGCATTAAAGAGAAGATGCCACCAGAAAATAAACTAGACTATGAGAGGTTTAATGCTCTGAGTAGTGGTCTGTTGACCAGAGTTGTCAATTTTATGACTGGCGGATTTTATCGGCAGAGTTTTATTGAGACATGCGCTTTCTTCATTATGAATGTCTTTAGAAAATTAGTTTAACCATCGACGGTGCAAAAATGAAACGTATTATTTTTATGATTATCAGATTTTTTCTGAAAATTGTAATCTATTTATATTATGGTGTCCTGTCCATTCGCGATGACATCAAAACAAAAAAGTATGTTGAAGTAAAAATTAAAAATGACTTTACCGGTGGTAAGGTTATGCTTCTTGCTCTCTATGAGAAATCATCTCTTCGAAATGATACCTTAGAGTTAATTAAAGAAGCAAAACGGAACAATGTATTCGTCGTTGCAGTAAATACGCTACGGCTTGAAGAGCATAATTATCCATTAGACCTAGTGGATGTATATATAGAGCGTGATAACTACGGCCGAGACTTTGGTAGTTACAAAGCAGGTATGAAGTATTTCTTTGATAAGGGCTTTCAGGATAAGTGTGAACGTCTACTAATTATCAACGATAGCGTATTCTTTTCAAAACGTGGTCTTCCTGAGTTCGTCCACAATCTCTTCAACACTGATGTTGAAGTGATGGGTGCTACTGAAAATAGCCAGCATTCCCATCATTTGGGATCATTTTGTATCTCGGTTGCGGGTAAAATTGTACGTAACGTCAAATTTAAAAACTTCTGGTTTAATTATAAAGCTTCTAATGTAAGACCTTTAGTAATCAAGCGTGGAGAATTTGGCTTAAGCAGATTGCTTAAATCTCTAGTAAGCTCTGAACAAAGCTTTAAATCATTGTTTAACATTTCATTTATGGAAAGGAAATTAAGCAATGACAAGGCATTATATGAAAGCTATTACTATTATAGACGAGAAGGTGAGAGTTCCTGGAGAAATAGATCGATTACCGGATTAATAGCTGGTGATGAAGTTCTTTCTTCATATTACAATAAATATATTCTGGCAAATAAACGAGCTAAAAGTCTTGCTTTTGCTAGTAATGACTTAAGCAAGTACCATGCTATTGAGCATGAATATAGTAAGTTAGAATCTAGCAAGGTAGATTATTTAGAAGCTGTTAATTTTTTTAAAAGTTATGCTCATAAAGAAGGGGAGTTAAACGCTCAATTTAAGCAAAGATTGATTTCTTTGTATCTGGATGAGTTTACTTTAGGTTCGCAAATCCACATAAACTGCCTTGCTTTGCACCATGTAGGGCTTCCAATTATAAAGTTGGATCTTATGTTCCGATGTGTATGCAACATGAATGATATTATCAAGTTAAGAGACCAACTTGAAGAATCACAAAAAGAAGAGTTTATGACGCTTATCTTGGCGCGTCTGTGTGGCGATAAGTTCTTGGTCGGATTGAATCGACTGGCGTACCAATTTGGAATCTTGTAATGGCTAATAAAATGAAGTCTGTGGGGTGGGACGACTTCACTTCCGCATTAAGAAATTTTCATGTTGTGAAAGTGATGGGTGGACAAGACATCCGCATGCGATACAAGCGGTCAAAGATGGGTCCTTTTTGGATTACCATCAGCATGGCTGTGATGATTACTACTATGGGATTAGTGTTTGGTAATCTTTTCAAAACTAATGTTAAGGAGTTTTTGCCTTATCTCACCTTAGGCCTCATTACATGGACATTTATTCAAAGTTGCATTTCTGAAGGGTGTGATGCGCTTATTTCTTCTGAGGGTATCATTAAACAGTTACCTGTGCCATTACATGTTCATGTCATGCGTGTGATTTGGAAAAACTTCCTTATATTCTTGCACAATATTGTTATCTTCCCTTTGGTTCTGCTTGCGGTCCAGAAGAATGTAAGTTGGACGGTTATTCTGGCTATACCCGGATTTTTACTACTTGCATTGAACTTGACTTGGGTGTTAATGATTCTTTCAATGATTTGTGCCCGTTTCCGCGATATGACACAAATTGTACTGAGTATCATGCAAGTGATTTTCTATTTAACACCCATCATCTGGATGCCTAAACTGCTTTCACATAGTTCAGCAGCCATGCTTCTAAATTTTAACCCACTTTACCATCTAATTGATTTGGTGCGAGGCCCGTTATTGGGTGAAATGCCGATGGCAAGCAGCTACATTATTGCTACTGTTATGGCAATAGTCGGGTTGTCATTGTCGATTGCAATGACCAGTAGATATAAATACCGCGTTCCTTATTGGGTTTAATATTATGGCTATTATCAAGTTTGAAAATGTTGGCATTGATTTCCCAATATTCAACGCACAGGCAAGATCAATTAAAAAGAATTTCATTAACTTTGCTACTGGTGGAAAAGTAGGCCAGCATGATGGAAAAGTCGTCGTTTCTGCACTCAATAATCTTAATTTTGAGATTAAAGATGGCGAGCGTGTCGGGTTGATCGGGCATAACGGTGCAGGTAAAACTACCTTGCTTCGTATGTTTAGTAAGGTTTACCACCCAACAAGTGGTACTGCTCAAATTGAAGGTGACATCGGCTCATTAATTTCTATTTCATTGGGCATTAACCAGGAATTCACCGGTAGAGAAAATATCTATATTCGCGGTGCTCTTTTGGGTCTTAAAAAGAAAGAGATTGATGCTCGAATCGAAGAAATTATCGACTTCACGGACCTGGGCGATTTTATTGATATGCCGGTGCGTACCTATTCTTCAGGTATGCAAATGCGCTTAGGCTTTAGCGTAAGTACCATTTTTACACCCGAAATTTTGTTAATGGATGAGTGGTTATCTGTTGGCGATGAAGGGTTTAAAGAAAAAGCTGAAACGCGCTTAACCAATATTATTAATGCAACCAAGATATTGATTCTGGCTAGTCATAGTAATGAATTGTTAAGAAAGACCTGCACTAGAATTCTTTGGCTTGAACATGGCACAGTGAAAATGGATGGCTCGCCCGAAGAGGTACTGCCGCTGTATTTCAAATCGAAGATTCAAAGAGGCGATTTGTTAACCGACGCGTAATCATCCACTTTTATTGTGTGTTTAAGCATCGCACCATTCACTACCTATAGTGATGGCAGATGAGTTAACATATTTGCCACTTTAATCACAAATCAATGTTTGTGATGGTAACTTCAGACAGGAGTAGATAATGTCCAAGCAACAAATCGGTGTTGTCGGTATGGCAGTCATGGGCCGTAACTTGGCTCTAAACATTGAGAGCCGCGGCTACACAGTGTCTATCTTCAACCGTTCACGTGAGAAGACTGATGAAGTCATCGCTGATAGTCAGGGTAAGAAACTGGCCCCTTTCTACACCGTTGAAGAGTTCGTTGAATCCCTCGAAAAACCGCGCCGTATTCTGCTGATGGTGCAGGCTGGCGAGGCTACTGATAAGACTATCGCTTCTCTGACTCCGCATTTGGACAAGGGTGACATCCTGATTGATGGTGGCAACACCTTCTACAAGGACACTATCCGTCGTAACAAAGAATTGTCTGATCAAGGTTTCAACTTTATCGGTACTGGTGTTTCCGGTGGCGAAGAGGGTGCATTAAAAGGCCCTTCAATTATGCCTGGTGGCCAGAAGGAAGCATACGAACTTGTTGCGCCTATTCTGGATAAGATTGCTGCTCGTGCTGAAGATGGCGAGGCGTGCGTTGCTTATATCGGTCCAAACGGTGCAGGCCACTATGTGAAGATGGTGCACAATGGCATCGAATATGGTGACATGCAGCTGATCGCAGAGGCCTATGCTCTGTTAAAAGGCGCTTTGGGTCTGGACAATGAAGAACTCGCTAAGACCTTCACTGACTGGAACAACGGTGAGCTAAGCAGCTACCTGATCGACATCACTAAAGATATCTTCACTAAGAAAGATGAGGAAGGTAAATATCTGGTTGATGTGATTCTTGACGAAGCGGCAAACAAAGGCACTGGTAAGTGGACGAGCCAGAGCTCGTTGGATCTGGGTGAACCTCTGTCACTGATTACAGAATCAGTATTTGCTCGTTACCTTTCTTCTCTCAAGTCACAGCGTGTTGCGGCTTCTAAAGTGCTGAGCGGCCCTCAGGCGAAAGCGTTTACTGGTGACAAAGCTGAATTTGTTGAGAAAGTACGTCGTGCATTGTATCTGGGCAAAATCGTCTCTTATGCGCAGGGCTTCTCACAACTGCGTGCTGCCTCAGAAGAAAACAATTGGGATCTGCAATACGGCGAGATTGCTAAAATCTTCCGTGCAGGCTGTATCATCCGCGCACAGTTCCTGCAGAAAATTACCGATGCTTATGCCAAAGATGCAAATATCGCTAACTTACTGCTTGACCCATACTTCAAGAATATCGCGGATGAATACCAGCAAGCGCTGCGTGATGTCGTTTCATACGCGATTCAGAACGGTATCCCAACACCTACCTTCTCTGCTGCAATCGCTTACTACGATAGCTATCGTACAGAAGTTCTACCAGCGAACTTGATTCAGGCTCAACGCGATTACTTCGGTGCGCATACTTATAAGCGTATTGACAAAGAAGGTGTATTTCACACTGAGTGGTTAGAATAATAAACTTGCTCTTAAATTTTTAAAAATCTATGTTTTATCCATATAAACGTCAGGTGCGAAGCATCTGGCGTTTTTTATTATGTATAATTTAATTTTATATAATTTTTAACTCTCATTCACCCTACTTTCAATCTTAAAAAGACATTCAACATATTTGTTTTTATTTTAATTCATCTGGTAATTTCACTTTTATTATGTTTGATGGCTTATAATTAATCGATGATGTATTTGAATAAAATAAATACATCAAGGGCTGAGGTTTAGAGGTATTTTTGTATCAATAATTTTTTCAAGATTTTATAAATTATATTTTTAAGGTGATTGTGTGTGGTAAAAATGTTATTTTATAGATTTGACTTGGATGTATTTCAACTAAGGTACTAAAGTTAAAAAAAACTTCCATAAATATTTTCGCATGATAGTTGAATCGGATGAGTAAACTAGATTTTAATTTTTAGACTTAATTGGTATTAGTATGACTAGCATTTTAAATTGGTGTAAATAAACTATTTGCATATTAAAGTCTTGCTTATATTAGATTGCTTAAAAAAAATTTTAAACTAAAAGGGTAACAATAAATCCCTGTAATTATATTTAATGACGTCGATTCTTTGAAGAATAATAAAGAGCTAAAGTGTAAATGTATCATTTTATTAATTATTATATCGAAATCCTATGGTTTTTAGCAAGCCATAGTTTGGAAAAAAGCCTCATAATGAGGCGAGATAGAACAGACACTAGCAAGAAAAAAATGAAGTTATAAATTGATATTTGAAGTTATTTTCAATATGAATTTCTTCGGATATCAAATTGTCATAGTGCTCTGAATTGAAATCTTTTAGTAAACCAGTTCTCAAATAGCTTGCGTTAGGTGTAATTTCTTTATGAGAATTAAATATGCTTTTCTGTGATAAAATATTCATTAATTTTTGAGTGCCAATACATGTGAATATATTGACTCTTTTATCGAAAATTTCATAATCGAGCAGGCACGTACTTATAGTAGAGATTGCATAATCGCAGTGTGGAATCAAATCGTTCGCACCGTCTAAATCATGAAAATAAATGTCATTATTTCTCCCATATATGAAAATGTTTTCAGGTCGGTATTTTAACGCGCCTGCACTGAACCCTTCACTACTAAGTTCAGCCGGGTGAGGACACCAAATGAAAAATTCATGAGGGTTTTTCTTTGCGTATTGAAATACTTCTGTGTAGAAGCGTCTTTTGTCACTATGTGAATATAAATACCAATTTGTATTGGATGTTATTAAAGTGAACTTTGGTAAGTGTCTTTCATTCAGTGCGTGCCGTTTAACAGTCCTAGGATACCCAAAGCCACAATTTCCAAACCAAACTAATTTCCTATCGGAAATAGAGGGTAGTGCACTACCAATCCCTAGAAATTGAGATTGGATACTAATTAGTTTTGAATCGTCAGATATGTTTATTCCGGTTTGAAACATTCCATGTGGAATTTCTATAACAGGTATTCTTACTTTTAAGCATGTAGATAAAATTTCATTAAAGATCTTTGGTAGCGATGGTATAACATACCCTACAAACACAATTAGTTTATCAATGCTTGGGAGCAGTCCAGCTATTGATACTTTGTCAAATATAAATTTAACTTTAGTATTGGGATTCTTTTCGATATAGTCCTTCGCTATTAGTTGATAATTTTCTGCAAATATGTAACTTTGAAGTTTGCTCTCTTCAGTTATTATTAAAGCAAGTTCAAAGTGAGATTGGTTAATAGGTAAGTATAGTAAGCGAACTCGGGATTTTTCATGACTTTCTGCAGTATAGATTCCATTAATTACTTGCTCATTCATATGCTGTATCCTTTTAAAGCAGAGTCATATGCTGCTAATGAAGTTGTGAGGATTTCATTTGGGTTGCAGAATAAATGTAAAAGGGTGTTTAACCATTCCTCTTCAGTACTACACAACCACCCATTTTCATATGTATTTATACACTCAGAATATTCTTTCACTGATGAAGCGATTACTGCTACACCCTGAGAGGCTGATTCAATAAATTTGATATTTGATTTCGCATCATTGAATTTATTATTTTCTAAAGGAACTAAAACAATATCATGTTCTCTGATGATGTTAAGCATTTCTTCAAATTCTTTAAGACGAATAACATTGCATTCTAATCCAAAGTGAGAGAATATGTGTTTTTGATCGGACACTGCACCTAATAGTGTTAAACTGAATAAATTTGGATGTTGTTGAGAAAGTTTAATTAGGGGGCCGCTTATTAAACTGTAATCTTTAAAGTGTGTGTTCGAACCAGAAAGGTATAAAACTTTTATTTTATCTTCGATTTTTTTAGCTAAAACACGTTCTCTTGAAATGAAATACTCTTTTGGTAGCTTGTTCTTACAGATGCTAATGTCGTCCACTATATTTGAAAGTGAATCGGCAATTACTTGCGTAGAGCATGTTATTCCATCGGCACTTAACAAAATTGAAGAGTCTTTGATAAGTTCATTATGCGTATCATCAAAATTCGAAATGCCAGATCTTACAGCGCCAATGAGATGTGTGAATTCAGGTAATAATAAATCATCGTAATCAATAATCACTTTTACATTGAGTTTTTTGCAGATATTTATTAAGTAATTTATTTTTTTATCTTGGTGTTTAGGGCGAATAAAAGTGATTTCTTTTGCTTTGAATATTGCGAGCAAAATTTCTATTATCGAATTTTCTTGATCTAAAAGAATTGACTTTTTATTATTTTTTTCTTTAAAAGTTATTCTGTATTTAAAAATTGCGTTGCTCCTTGGTGCTTCCAAATAAAAAACAGACTCTCCATTTTTTAATTTTTCTGTATTTGGTATGTTTTTGAAGTCTGGTTCAAATAATTCACGACTCTCTTTATAGCCATATGTGAAATAATGATCTATTGCTGATATGTTGGCAAGCCTGATGTCATCATAAAAATCCAAATATTTTTCTTCATTAATCAATATTGAAATGATGTATTTTCGAGATAAGTCTGATCTGAGGGTTGTGAGGGTGGTTAATAAGTTCCCAGGTTGGTCTCTATCTAATTTGCATGCGTTTTTTTCGACTTCCTTATTGTGATCTTTCGAAAAGTACTTTTCTAATCTGAGTTTAATCTTTTTATTCATGTTATTCCCTATGTTACCCTTCAGTTTTTAAATGACTTATGATTTCAAATTTCTTGCGGATTTTAAAGGTATTTTAAATAATAATTCAAAAATATGCCGATTCGCGTTACAGATTTGAACTTAACTTACTAATTTCTTTAGCTTATTAATATTATTGAGTGATTGTTTTAAAATAACAGCTATCCTGTTGATTCGGAATTTATAATGACCTCACTCTACATCTTAATTGGTTTGTGAATCTAGTGGAAAGATAATGATTTATATTATTTTTCTTTAAACCACCAACAACTCACCCTCTCTACCCGCATTTTCCCCCGCAAGTCTCACCACCAGCATTCCCGCCGTAGCAAACTTCATCAGGTTCCTCGCGTACAGCACCCCACCAAACTCCACCACCAGCGGCGTGACCTGGTCGGTAATCGGGTCAACAATCTCAGCCACCACTTCGCCTGGCTTTATCCACTCACCCAACTCACGGCGATTCAACAGCAATCCAGAATGCGGTGCATGGATATACTCACAACCTGCCAGCGGTGTCGCAGGATTGATCAGGGCAGGGGACTCACCTGTTTCACCCGCGATATAGCCGCCTTCAATCAACGCATTAATTATCGCATCTGCATCCTTCTCCGCCTGTAGCGGCGACACATCAGCAACCCCACGTAACTCCAGCGTCACTGGCAACAAACCACGAGGCATCGGATACTCGCCACCAAATCGCTCAGCCAGTGTCAGCCACGGTTCACAGCAGGCCTCATCAAAGGGTTCACCACCGGAGATTTGCGCCAGCAGTTGCACTTCACTGCCTAACCAACGCGCTAATGGTTCGATATCCTGCCATGCGTGCGGCGTGGTATACAGATGCGGCAATGCGTCCCAGTCGCAGTGCAGATCAATCATCAAATCTGCCTGGCTGGCCATACGCATTAGCGTGAAGCGCTGCGCATCCAGTTCGGTTCGAGCAATGCGATCGCGATAGTGGCGATCAATGGCATCACGGATCAGCCGTTTGTTCTCATATTCGCTTTGTGTCAACGAACCGGCCAACTCTTCAGCCAGGGTATCGCCTAACGCCGGGAAACGGCGATTGAAATCCTGACCTGAAAGCGTATGGAATCGACCCAAATGGCTGCCGTGCCAGTGCTGACCCATCGCCAGCGGATTTGCCACCGGCACCAGCGTAATTTTGGATTTAAGCTGCCCGGCAGATTCCAGCGCCAGCAGCTTGTGTTTCAGATACCACGCCACCGCCATACCCGGCAGTTCATCACCGTGCAGTGCCGCCTGAATGTAGACGCGTTGCTGGGAATCGGTACCGAAATGAAAGCTGACGATTTCGCGCTGTGTACCGAGGGAAGCACTTAACAAGGGATGATGTTGTTGTTGCATGGCGCGGTCGATGTCCTGTATCTACGGCACACTGAACGTCGTGCCTGATTAATTTTATTGACTGGAATTATAGTGCTGCTGTGAAAATGAGCGGGTATGAAGCCGCTAAATTTGCGCTCGCTCATGTTAGCAGCGCGAACAGGGCGGCCTGAAGACCGCCCCTGCATTGATTAATGCTGGATCGAGATGTCAGTGGCGAAGTACTTCTTCTGGATCTTGTCAAAAGTGCCGTTTTTCTTGATTTCAGCAAAGGCGTTATCAAGGGCTGTTTTCAGCTCTTCATCGCCTTTACGCAGACCAATCGCCGTACCTGGACCGATAATCGGATCTTCCACAATCGGGCCAGCCAGCTCGAAATCTTTGCCTTGCGGATGTTTCAGGAAGCCGTTAGCTGCCTGTGCTGCATCGGTGAACACCACATCCAGACGGCCAGAAATCAAATCACTTTCCACCTGCGCCTGATCGCCGTAAGGCACCACATTCACGCCATGTGGCTGCCATTTTGCCAGCGCATAACGTTCCTGCACGGTTCCCTGCTCAACGCCAACCGTTTTGCCTTTTAGAGATTCAGCCGTTGGCAGCAGGCCGGAGCCTTTGCGCGCAATCAGCTGGGTGTGCGTATCGTAGAGCGGTACGGTGAAGTCAATCTGCTTCAGGCGCTCTTCAGTGATACCCATATCTGAAAGAATGGCGTCGAACTTACGCGCCTTCAACGCAGGGATCATGCCGTCAAACTGGCTCTCAACCCAGACGCATTTGGTTTTCATCCGCTCGCACAGCGCATTGCCAAGGTCGATATCAAAACCAACCAGCTTGCCTTGTGGTGTTTTGGATTCAAAAGGAGGGTAGGTTGGGTCTACAGCAAAACGTACCTGTTCAATCTTTGCCTGTGCGCCAAATGCGCAACCTGCCAGCACGGCCAGCGCCAGCGTCTGACGCAGGCGGGCAGTAAAACGAGAACTTGCCATAATAACGGTCTTCTTTTTTCGTGATGTGGAATAACGCAGAGTACCGATCACTGCTGGTTATGGCAATTAACAGATTATTTTCACAATGTTACCACCATTCATTGCACGATAATCGTCCACGTTCAGCACCACGGATTTCTCAAGCTGGCCCGCGTTGAAGGCAATTTCTTCGTAACGCTCAAACAGTAGCGGGTCCACCACCAGTTGCAGGTCGGGGTGAAAACTGAAGGGCGGAATCGCTCCAAACACACAGCCCGTTAAAGCGTCTACTTCTGCTGGAGAAGCCAAAGAAGCGCGACGCCCACCCACCGCTTCAGCCACTTTGCTCAGGTCTGCTTGTTGGTCAGCGGGCAATATCGCCAGCACGTGCTGTTTGATACCGTTACCTTTCACATGGCACACCAGCGCCTTAGCACCTTGGCCTACTTCCGTACCACGGATCGCTGCTACGGCTTCACACTTACCCGTTGCTTCATGCTCCATCACGCGATAACGCGCCTTATGCTGGTCGAGTAGGGCGATCAGTTTTTCATGAGTGGTCATTTGGCTCTCCATGTTGAGTGAGATTGGTGAGCAGTTCCTGCATCATATGTGTCTGACGTGGCAGTAAACCCAGCCTTAATCCAAGTGGTTTAAATACGCGATTCAATGTCGTCAGCGTAATGCTTTCTTTATCCTGCTCCACGTCAGATAGCGTGCGACGACTAATACCCGCCAAGCTGGCATAGCGTTCCTGTGAAAACCCCAGTAATTCTTTTCGAATCTTACGAAGCAATTTTCCATGAGTTAAGTTGTTCTTGATTGCCTCTTCCAAAAGATCCAGGAAGACTGCTTCGCGTTCAAATGGACTCATTAGGGGGTTCCAATTAATCAACTAAGGAGAGGATGATGAAAAAGAACAAGGCTGCATTGGTTTCTTAAATGCAAATACTGCAAATGAGCAGTATGTTGCTCATTCCGATGAGATGGAAATCAATAATGAGAAGCATACTGCTCAAAATCCGCCTTTGAAGCCAATTTTGAGCAGCTTATTGCACAATCCGTTACTTATGACGCGCACGCAGATTATTAATAATCGTGCTCAAATCCAGCTCCTGGTCCTGCAGCAGCACCATCAGATGATACAGCAAGTCAGAGGCTTCGTTAGTCAGTTCATGACGATCGTTAACTGTGGCAGCCAGTGCGGTTTCCACGCCTTCTTCACCCACTTTCTGCGCGATACGCTTGGTGCCGCTGGCATACAGTTTCGCGGTGTAAGAACTCTCAGGATCGGCGCTCTTACGTGAAGCCAGCAGCTGCTCCAGCTGATACAGGAACGCCCAATCTGGCGCAGCCGGTGAGAAGCAGCTTGATGTTCCGAGGTGGCAAGTTGGCCCAATCGGGTTTGCCAGCACCAGCAGGGTGTCGTTATCACAATCCGGCGTGATGCTCGCGACCTGCAGGAAGTGACCGGAGGTTTCCCCTTTGGTCCACAAGCGGTTTTTGGTGCGAGAGAAGAAAGTGACGTTGCCTTCCGCCAGCGTCTTTTGCAGCGCTTCCTCATTCATATAACCGTGCATCAGCACTTCGCCAGAAACGTTGTGCTGGACGATGACGGGCATCATGCCCGCGGTTTTGGCCCAATCCAGTTTGGCCAGTTGTTCTGCAGTTAACACGCGCGAATCTCCACACCGTTGTCGATCAGGAAGTTTTTCAACTCGCCAATATTGATAATTTGTTTGTGAAACACTGAAGCGGCCAGCGCACCGTCGACGTTTGCCTGTTCAAAGGCTTCGAGAAAGTGCGGCATGGTGCCTGCTCCACCAGAAGCGATGAGGGGCACTTTACACACGTCACGGACTTTCTTCAGCTGCACCAGATCGTAGCCATTACGTACGCCATCCTGGTTCATCATGTTCAGCACGATTTCGCCCGCGCCCAGCTTCTGCACTTCCTGCACCCAATCCAGGGTTTCCCAGGTGGTAACACGGGTACGTGATTCATCGCCGGTATACTGGTTGACGTGATACTTGCCAGTGGTTTCATCAAACCAGGTATCAATACCCACCACGATGCACTGCACACCAAAGCGATCCGCCAGACGAGTGATCAACGTCGGGTCAGCCAGCGCCGGGGAGTTGATGGAGATCTTATCCGCACCGAACTGCAGAATGCGCGCGGCATCCTCCTCACTCTTAATACCGCCCGCCACGCAGAACGGAATATCAATCACTTCTGCGACGCGTGACACCCAGCTTTTATCCACCACGCGGCCATCGGAAGAGGCGGTGATATCATAGAACACCAGCTCGTCAGCGCCTTCCTGCGCATAGCGCTGCGCCAGTGGCACGATATCGCCAATAATTTCGTGGTTGCGGAACTGCACGCCTTTTACCACTTGTCCGTCACGGACATCGAGACAAGGAATTATCCGTTTTGCCAGCATGCAATCGCCTCCGCTACGGTGAATTTATCTTCCAGTAAAGCACGACCGACAATCACGCCCTGTGCGCCACTGCCACGTAAGGCAGCGATGTCATCCAGCGATCCAATGCCGCCAGAACTCTGAAACGCGATGTCGGGGAAGGCATCAGACACTTCTTTATACAGCGCCACGTTGGAACCACTTAAGGTGCCATCGCGGGAGATATCGGTGCACAGCACGTGCTTCAGGCCAACCGGTTGATACCAGCCGATCACTTCTTCCAGTGTTACGCCAGCCGCTTCCTGCCAGCCACTGATCGCCACTTCTTTACGATTGTTGGCGTCAATGCGCACATCCAGCGCCAGTACGATGGCATCGGCGCCGAACTCGTTGAACCAGCTTTTCACTTCCTCTGGCTGTTTCACGGCCGTGGAGCCCACCACCACGCGGGTCGCGCCGGCCGCCAGCAAGGCTGCAACGTCTTCACGATTGCGGATGCCGCCGCCGACCTGCACCGGTACATTCACGCCGCGCAGCAGGGTAGTCAGCAGAGGGATCTGGCGTTTAGCCGGATCTTTTGCGCCAGTGAGGTCCACCAGGTGCAGCACTTCCGCGCCCTGACGTTCGTAATCCTGCAGGCGCGGCAGCGGATCGCTACCGTAGTCGCGCTGCTGGCCGTAGTCGCCCTGATGCAGACGCACCACTTTGCCGTCGATTAAATCTAATGCCGGGATAATCATCACATCTCCAGGAAGTTTTTCAGCAACTGCGCGCCTGCTTTGCCAGAACGCTCCGGGTGGAACTGCACGCCGAAGAAATTATCTTTTTGCAACGCAGCGGTGAACGGATGGCCGTAATCGCACTGGGCGATGGTGGTGGCATTCACTGGCATGGCGTAGCTGTGCACAAAGTAGAAGTAGCTGCCGTCCGGGATATTGCGGAACAGGTGGTTGCCAGCTTGCGAAGTGATCTGGTTCCAGCCCATGTGCGGCAAGGGCAAACCCTGGGTATCCATCAGCGAAACCGGTTCATCCACCAGACCCAGCGTGGTCACGCCGCCATTCTCATCGCTGCCGCGACCCAGCAACTGCATACCAAGACAAATGCCGAGCACCGGTTGGGTACAGGCTTTGATCAGATCGATCAGGTCACGCTCCTGCAACTGGTTCATGGCGGCTTGGGCGGTGCCCACACCCGGCAGCAACAGCTTATCGGCGCGCAGCACCACATCCGGATCGCGGCTCACCTCGGGCGTATAGCCGAGGCGCTCTATCGCCCACTTCACGGAGGATAGGTTGGCGCACCCGGTATCGAGAATCACCACGTTCATCACAGCACTCCTTTCGAACTCGGCAGGGTGTTGCCTTCCACACGAATTGCCTGGCGTAAGGTGCGGCCAAAGGCTTTAAACAGGCTTTCCACACGATGATGGTCGTTCTTGCCTTTGGTCTTCAGGTGCAGGGTGCTCATCATGGCGTAGGAGAGGGAGCTGAAGAAGTGCTCAACCATCTCGGTGCTGAGATCGCCGACACGCTGGTAGCTGAACTCGGCTTTAAATTCGATGTGCGGACGACCAGAGATATCCAGTGCGCAGCGCGCCAGGCACTCGTCCATCGGCAGCACGAAGCCGAAACGGCCGATGCCTCGCTTGTCGCCCAGCGCTTTCAGCAGTGCTTCACCCAGCGCCAGACCGGTATCTTCTACGGTGTGGTGATCGTCAATATAGAGATCGCCTTTCACGTCGATGTTCATGCGGAAGCCGCCGTGTACGGCAATCTGATCCAGCATGTGGTCAAAGAAGCCGACACCGGTGTTGATCTTGCTGCCGCCTTCGCGGTCCAGCCACACTTCCACTTTGATCTGCGTCTCTTTAGTGTTGCGTTGCACCAGCGCATGGCGGTCACGTTTGGTCAGACGTGCCTGGATCGCGTCCCAGTCAATACCTTCAGCACCGTAACGCAGGCCCTGAATGCCCATGTTTTCAGCCAGCTGGATATCGGTCAGGCGATCGCCAATCACGTAGCTGTTTGCGGTATCCAGTGCGCCTTGTGCCAGCCAGGCTTCCACCATTTTGGTTTTCGGCTTGCGGCAATCACAGTTATCTTCTGGCTTATGCGGGCAGATCAGGATGTCGCTGAAGTTCACACCCTGTGAAGTCAGGATCTGCATCATCAGGTTATGTGGGCCATCAAAATCAGCCTGTGGGAAGCTGTCGGTGCCCAGACCATCCTGATTGGTGATCATCACCAGCTGATAGCCGGCATTTTGCAGGGCCAGCAGCGCAGGGATGGCATTCTTTTCAAACGCCAGCTTCTCCATGCGGTCTACCTGAAAATCCGTTGGCGGCTCAGAGATGATGGTACCGTCGCGGTCGATAAAAAGGGTATTCTGACTCATGCTTGCTCCACTGATAAGGCTTGCAGCGCGGCGATCAGGCGCTCGCACTCTTCACGGGTGCCGATGGAGATGCGCAGGCATCCCGCAAGGCCGGGGTTTTTGTTTTGGTCGCGCAGAATAATGCCTTGATCCCACAGCGTTTTAAACACTTTTGGCGAATCAGTGAAACGCGCCAGAATATAGTTGGTTTCGCTCGGGAACACCTGCTGCACCACGCTTAACTGTGGCAGCTGCTCAAACAGCCAGGCGCGATTGGCGTTGAGTTCCGCCACGTGCTGACGCATCAGCGCAATGCCTTCTTCGCTCAGCGCCTGTCCCGCCACATCAGCAACCGGGGTCGCCAGCGGGTAAGGAGCGATCACTTTCATCATCAGATCGATCACTGGCTTGTTGGCCAGCGTAAAGCCACAGCGTAGGCCAGCCAGCGCAAAGGCTTTTGACAGCGTGCGCAGGATCACCAGATGTGGATATTCTTTCAACCAACCCGCGAGAGTCGCTTCCGGGCAGAACTCGATATAGGCTTCATCGGCGACCAGCAGTGCTTTACCGGCGGTCATCTCCAGCAGTTTGCGGATATCATCTTGATTGATCAGGTTGCCGGTCGGATTGTTCGGGCTGCACATGTAGACCACTTTCACGCCGTCTAACTGGTCCGCAATCGCCGGCAGGTTCAGCTGCCAGTCATCCAGTGCTGCCACGGTGCGATACTCAATGCCGATGGTTTCTGCGCTGACGCTGTACATGCCGTAAGTCGGCGGACAGAACAGAATCGCATCCTTGCCCGGCTCACAGAAGGCACGCATTAACAGCTCAATGCCTTCATCAGCGCCACGGCTGACAATCACTTGCTCCGGCGATAAACCGGCATAAGCCGCATAGCGCTCAATCACCATCTTCGGCTGGCATTCCGGATAGCGGTTCAGCGTTTGCTGAGACAGCTCAAAGGGCACCGGAAGCGGGAATTCGTTGGCATTCAGCCACACATCACCGTTACCCCCCAAACGACGCGCAGATTGATACGGCGTCAACGCGCGCACATTGGCGCGGGCTAAATCTTCAATGCTCATGCTTGCTCCTTCAGCGCGGCAACACGCAGGGTAACGGCGTTCTTATGGGCTTCCAGCTGCTCAGCAGCGGCTAAGGTTTCAATGGTGGCAGCCAGATTGAGGAAGCCTTGCGGCGTCAGCTCTTGCACCGTCATACGCTTCTGGAAATCGGCTAATCCCAGGCTAGAACAGGTTGCGGTATAACCGTAAGTCGGCAGCACGTGGTTGGTGCCGGAAGCGTAATCACCTGCCGATTCCGGTGACCAGTCGCCCAGGAACACGGAACCCGCACTGGTGATCGTATCCACCAGATTGCGTGGCTGGCGCGTCTGAATAATCAGGTGCTCAGGACCGTACAGGTTGGAAATTTCCACACACTGCGCCAGATCGCGCAGCACGATCAGACGGCTACTCTCCAGCGCCTGACGCGCCGTGGCAGCACGTGGCAACTGCGCGAGCTGTTCTTCCACCGCCTGCGCCACGCCTTCTGCCAGTTTCAGCGAAGGGGTCAGCAAAATGACCTGTGAATCCGGGCCGTGTTCTGCTTGTGATAGCAGATCAGAAGCGACAAATGCCGGTGTGGCACCTTCATCAGCAATCACCAAAACTTCTGATGGGCCAGCAGGCATATCAATCGCGGCACCATCCAAACGCTGGCTCACCTGGCGTTTAGCTTCGGTGACGTAGGCGTTGCCTGGGCCAAAGATCTTGTCGACTTTCGGCACGGTTTCGGTGCCGAAGGCCAGCGCAGCAATCGCTTGTGCGCCACCAACCTGAAACACTTCTTTCACACCGCACAGTTGTGCGGCATAGAGAATTTCATCGGCAATCGGCGGGGGCGAACAGAGCACCACATGACCACAACCGGCGATACGTGCTGGGGTTGCCAGCATCAAAACCGTGGAGAACAGCGGGGCAGATCCGCCAGGAATATACAACCCAACCGATTGCACCGGACGGGTGATCTGTTGGCAGCGTACGCCAGGCTGCGTCTCGATATCCACTGCGGGCAGAATCTGCGCGTTATGGAAAGTTTCGATATTACCGACAGCCACTGCCATCGCCTGCTTCAGCGTATCGCTCAGGCGATCGCTGGCGGCTTGCATCTCTTCTGGCGTGACGCGCAGGTTTTCCACCTGCGCTTTGTCAAAGCGCGCGCTGAACTCGCGCAGCGCATCATCGCCTTGTTCTTTTACTTGCGTCAGCACATCGCGCACGATTTCGCTGATGCTCGCCGAAGCAGAAATTGCCGGACGCATCAGCAGCGCTTGCTGCTGTTGTTCATCACACTGTTGCCAGTCAATCGGGGTCATGATTGTGCTCATGCGGTTACTCCAACATTTTTTCGATTGGCAGTACCAGGATGGAGCTGGCACCCAGCGCTTTCAGTTTTTCCATGGTTTCCCAGAACAGGGTTTCACTGCTCACCATGTGCATCGCCACGCGGCTTACTTCGCCTGCCAGCGGCAATACGGTTGGGCGCTCGGCACCTGGCAGCAGGGCGATCACTTCTTCCAGGCGCTCGCTTGGCGCGTGCAGCATGATGTACTTGGATTCACGTGCTTTGATGACGCCCTGAATGCGCGTCATCATTTTGTCGATCAGTTCTTGTTTCGCCGCTGGCAGTTCGCCATCGCGCTGAATCAGTACCGCTTTAGAACGGTAAATGACTTCCACTTCGCGCAGGCCGTTGGCTTCGAGGGTGGCACCAGTCGATACCAGGTCGCAAATGGCATCGGCCAGACCTGCACGTGGCGCGACTTCCACCGAACCGTTCAGCAGGCAAGACTTAAAGGAAACGCCTTGCTTATCGAGATATTTCTTCAGCAGGTGCGGATAAGAGGTGGCAATACGTGAGTTCTGCAGGCACTGCGGGCCGGTGTATTCTGCATCTACGGGCATCGCCAGCGACAGGCGGCAGCCGCCGAAATCGAGACGGCGCAGGGTGAAGTAGCGTGGATCTTCGCCTTGTGCACGGCGGTCCAGCAGCTCTTCTTCCAGCACGTTCTCACCGACGATGCCGAGATCCACCACGCCATCCATCACCAGGCCAGGAATATCGTCATCACGCACACGCAGGATATCGATAGGCATGTTCTCCGCAAACGCAATCAGACGCTGCTGCTGAAGGTTAATTTTGATACCGCAGCGGGCCAGCAGTTCGCGTGATTCATCACTTAAACGGCCAGATTTCTGCATAGCTATGCGAATACGGGTGTTATCTAACATGTTTCCTATCCTCTTATTCAATCCTGTCTGAACTCAGTTGGGTTGCGTTCGCCCATAAAAAAACCCCCGGAAGATGATCTTCCGGGGGCTCTCTTTGCGTTCGCACCACTGGAAGATCCTAATCGTCTCCCAGCACACATCGCCTGAAAGACTAGTCAGGATGATGGTGATGATGGTGGTTGAACTGAACGCGTGTCATAGTAAATTCCGTTGCTGAATGAGTATTCATTTGCGTGCTGGTTAACCTAACGAAGATGGAGGCGCTTGGCAACCCTTTTTTAACGTCAGTTCTCGGAACCTTCCGCAACAGTTTGCGCTGGTTTGCCACAATCGCTGGGACTAAGATGAAGTGTCTTAGCGCTGTAAAGCAGGAGTCGGTATGAAAAAAGTCGCGATTGTAGGTCTGGGATGGCTGGGTATGCCGCTGGCGATGGCGCTGACGGCGCGCGGCTGGCAGGTAACCGGCAGCAAAACCTCCCCCGATGGTGTGGATGCTGCGCGCCGCTGCGGTATTGAGGCATTTCAACTGGTGCTAACACCCGAGATTGAATGTGAAGCGGATGAGTTGGCCACGCTGATGGCGGTGGACGCGCTGGTGGTGACGTTGCCTGCCAGCCGCACGGTGCAGGGCGGAGAAGATTACATGCAAGCCGTGCAGAACGTGGTCGATACGGCATTAGCACACAAGGTGCCGCGCATCATTTTTACCAGCTCGTCGTCGGTGTACGGCACCGGTTCGGGCGTCATGAAAGAGAGCAGTGAGCTACAGCCAGAAAGTGTGGCGGGCAAGACGCTGGTAGAACTGGAGAACTGGTTGCATGATCTGCCCGGTACCAGCGTGGATATTGTACGACTGGCGGGGCTCGTCGGGCCAAATCGTCATCCGGGGCGCTTCCTCGCCGGGAAGGTTGGACTGGAGAATGGCGGTCATGCGGTCAATCTGGTGCATCTGGACGATGTAGTAGATGCCATTGTACTGCTGCTGCAAACGCCGAAGGGTGGACGCGTGTATAACCTGTGTGCGTCTAAACATCCCGCGCGTGACGATTTCTACCCGTTTGTCTCGAAGCAGTTGGGGCTGGTGGTACCGACATTTGTTACTGAACCAGACCGCGAGGCAGGGAAGGTGGTGGATGGCTCGAAGATCTGCAACGAGCTGGGATTTGAGTATAGCTACGATGACCCCATGAAGATGCCATTGGAGTAGAGCAATCATGAGCGTCGTAAAGATACGGCGCTGTACAAAATTGATGTTTGTAAACTTTTTGTCTCAGAAATGAATGTCATTTTATAAATAAATTTTTTATTTAAGGGTTTATCACTATGATTTGAATGATGATAAAAATATTTCTCATTGAGTTTGCTAAAGAATTTTTTGCGATTAATGCTCATTAATTTCTAGAAAGTTTTATTAAGGTTCTTGATTGAGTGATTTTTTATCTTCATCTTATGTTGGTGATAATTAATATAAGTTGATGTCGTATCCATAAACTTGATACCAAGTTCTTTTATCTGAATATTTTAATTATTATGACTACCTAACCCATCCTGTAGGATGGGTCTAAGAAAAAGTAAGTTCTTATTTATTATAATCACTAAGTTTGTTTGAAAGTTTAATAATTACCACTCCATCAACTAATGCAACTGCATCTCTATTAGGCCATGCGGGAAGCGACTCGCCCATCAATCTTGATTTTTCTACTTGAGCAGTATCAGGTGATTTTAAATCTGCAATATTGGCTGCCGATAAATATTTATACATTCGCTGGTTGTTCCCCCCATCCCATTCGAAGAAAGATGCGCCAAATACATCAGCGGTCGGTATTCTCCATGAATTAAATGGCGTGAAACTGCCATAGAAAAATACCGGGGTTTTTGACAAGTCAATGGAGGGGTATTTTAGATAAATGGTATTAATTAATTGACTTGAAAGTTGATTATCTGCTTGCCTTGCCATGTAATCACTGTAGAAAAGTTTGTTAGATGCAGAGGCCCCAACAGCAAGGAGAATAACTGAAACATATAATGCCGAAATATTATAATTATAGAATACAACGGCAATGATGAAAATCCCAGCAAAAACAACAGGTATTTGGGTCATTGCTCTTGGAGGCAACCCTGTACCAATAGCAAGATTTAAAAGAAAAGCTGATAAAAGCACAGCTATTGATGCAAAAATTATGAGGGTGGTACTTTTTCTTTTTAAAATTGCTCCAACAATGATCGCCATGAGAGGAATAACTACTAATGGGAATGAGTTCATTCCGAATGCTGCATTAAAAGTAAAGTATGATCTAATGAAAGAGAATAAATTATTAAGCACTTGATTTAAATCAGACTTACCCCATCCAACTATTGCAGATAGATAGCCTGAAATCATCACATTATAATGGGAAGCAACTAATTTAGACAAAGTAGCATCTAACATAAGGGCTGCTAAAGTTAAGGTGGAGAAAAGAACAACTTTTTTTAGAGCTACGTTAAACGTCATTTCAGATTTGATTGCAGAAACTGCAATCCATACACACAATAATGAAGCGGCGAAAAGGAATATAGACTGGTAAATTGATAGCGACACGATCGTAAGAATTATAAATGTAATACAGCCTTTTAGCGATCCCTTGTTAAGTGATACGAGTGAAGCAACCGAGCAAAACATAGATATTGCGATTGTGTCTGATTGATTACTAAATTCCAATTGATATGCCATCTGTGGAATGGCTGCTAACGCAATTGCAAACGACATTGATTGCAGTCTTGATAGCATCAAATATTTGGCGGAAAGAGCCGATGTAGCTGATAAAATTATGATCGCAAGCATTAAGGTGAAGAATGGAACATATGGCTCAGGTAGTATGTAGTGTCGCAGCAGGGCGTGGCCCCAGCGGCCAGCAGATAATGTCTGGGCGAAGTTATCCATTGGTTCTTCATCAATGGATAAAGTAAAATGAGTGAGTTCAAAACCATAAACAATAATGTATGAAATCATAGCTGTAATGAATGTGTACATTGTTGTTTTATTTTTAATTAAGTATTTTTCCATTTCCTATCAATGTCTCATTTTAAAGTTTTTGCTTTTGATAAATACATTTTGTTCAAGTTAACCTTATAAAGTATTAAGGTTTTTATCATTTTTTTGTTATGATATACCTCGGTCTTTTTTTGCTTTCAATGTAAATTCTGCCTATATACTCGCCTAGTACACCAATACCAATTAGCTGAACACCACCCAAGAAAAGCATTGAAACCATAAGGGAAGGATATCCTTTAACAGGATTCCCCCAAAAAATAGTATCAATTAGCATCCAGGCCCCATAAATAAATGAAATGGCTGCAACAATAAGCCCAATGTAAGTCCAAACTCGAAGAGGGAAGGTCGAAAACGACGTAATCCCTTCTAATGCCAGATTCCACAACTTCCAACCATTGAATTTCGTTGTGCCAGCGACACGGTCAGCGCGCGCATATTCCACGATATCTGTTTTGCCGCCGACCCAACTCAAAATGCCTTTCATAAAGAGGTTGCGCTCTTGCAGTAATTTAATGTTTTCAACCACGTCACGCGACATCAAACGAAAATCACCCACATTCTCTTCAATTTTCGGTGAGCTAATCTTGTTATGTAATTTGTAGAACCACTCGGCCGTTTTGCGTTTCAGATGGGAGTCTGTACTACGGTCAACGCGTTTCGCCAGTACGATGTCCGCACCTTGTTGCCATTTTTCGAGCATCTCAGGGATGACATCGATGGGATCTTGCAAATCGACATCAATAGGGATAATTGCATCACCGCTTGCCGCTTCAAGCCCAGCGAAGAGCGCCGGTTCTTTACCGAAGTTACGTGTAAACGAAATATGTTTGACCAATTCATCTTCGGCCTCGATATCATTCAGAATGGCTTCAGTACTATCGGTGCTGCCATCATTGATAAACACCAACTCGACTTGGTGAGTTTTGAATGGCGCAAACTCACGAACTGCCCGGTAGAAGAGGGGAATGGCTTCCTCTTCGTTAAGCACTGGGACGATCAAAGAAAATTTCATTAACTCTTCCTAAACACGAAAAACTTCGAATAGGCGAAGCCGCAAACCAGACTGAGTGCTGAGAAGAAAATCAGTGTCACTATCGGGCTTATATGTAGGCGGTCTGCTGTCCATCCGACCGAAAGCGCCATCGCGCCCATGAAAAAGATATAGAGAAAATATCGGGCAGTGGTCGCTTCGGCATTGAAGGTCCATTTGGCGTTCGCGAAGAAAGAGAACGTCACAGCAACGCAAAAGGCCGCAAGATTAGCTGTAGATTGGTTCGTGCCACTCGTGAAGAGAACACCAAATACGGCCCAATGGATGAGCGTGTTAACCACCCCAACAGATGTATACCTGGCAAACAACCGCAGCATTGCATAACCCTAAAAATTAAAGTGCCTGATCCTCGCATTCCCTCAGCTTTATAGCAAGTTTTGGTAAAGGAACGTTGGTGAAACGTAAGGCGGGCAAGTTATGTCAGAGAGAAGTTTATGGAGGGCAGGGGGAATGAAGATTGCTGGTGTTTTAAAAAAGACACACCCTTGTTTAAAAAAGGGAGCCGTGCTCCCTTTTCATTAAACCCCCAACCGATCCCGTAACGCGTACCACACCGCGCCCATCGCCGTCAGTGGCACTTTAAATCGCCTGCCCCCCGGAAACGGTAAATGCGGTAATTTGGCAAAGGCATCAAATCTTTCTGCCTGTCCGCGCAGCACCTCGGCAATCAGCCTTCCCGACAAGTGGGTACAGGTCACGCCATGTCCGCTATCCCCTTGCATAAAGAACGCATTCTTCTCTATTTGCCCAAACTGCGGCATACGTGACAGCGTCAGCAGGAAGTTACCGCTCCAGCGGTGGCTGAATTTCACCTCCTTCAGTTGCGGGAAGGTGCGTAACAGCTTGGGGCGAATCAGCGCTTCAATATCATCCGGCTCGCGCGCGCCATACACCACGCCGCCGCCGTACAACAGGCGGTTATCGGCGGTGAGGCGGAAGTAATCCAGCAGGTAGTTACAATCTTCGACACAGTGATTGTTCGGCAATAAACCCAACGCCTGGTCGCGGCTTAATGGCTCGGTGGTGAGGATTTGCGAGCCACACGGCATGCTTTTACGACTCAGGCGCGGTTCAAGTTGTGAGGGGAGATAAGCATTACCGGCAAAAATCACAAAGGTGGCAGTGACTTCGCCTTTAGCGGTCTTTACCCGATGCGGCTCGCCATACTTCACTTCCAGCGCAGCGGATTGTTCATAGATACGTCCACCGTGCCGGCGAATTGCTTCCGCTTCACCCAGCGCCAGATTAAGCGGATGCAGATGACCGCCGCGCTTATCCAGTAAGCCGCCGACATAGCGATCAGTCGCCACTTCGCGACGAATTGCGCGCTCATCCAGGAGTTCTAATTGATGATTGCCATAGCGCTCCCAGTTGGCTTTTTGGCTGCGCAGGTGGCCCATCTGGCGCTGATTCAACGCCGCAAAAATGCCGCCTGGACGGTAATCGCAGGCGATGGCGTAACGATCAATGCGATCGCGAATAATCTCCGCGCCCTCAAACATCATATTGCCCAGCATTTTCGCCACGTCTTTGCCGTAGCGCTGTTCGATCACGTCCACGTCGCGGCTGTAAGAATTCACCACCTGGCCGCCGTTACGACCGCTGGCTCCGAAACCAATCCTGGCCGCTTCGAGTAGCACCACGTCATAACCGGCTTCGGTCAGAAACAGCGCCGAGGAGAGGCCGGTAAATCCGCCGCCAATAATACAGACATCACACTGCACCGATTCCTGCAGTTCGGGCCACGGCTCATGCGCATTAGCCGTTGCTGCGTAATAACTTCCCACATGTTGCATCACATCCTCCTTTAGCGCGTGAACTCAGAAATTCGCTGGGGTGTGCGCACTGACGATGCGACACGGCAGCTCAGACGTATTGGTAAAACTGTGCGGTAAGCCGGTATCGATCACATAACTCTCGCCACAATAAAGGTGATAACTCTGACCATTGACCACTAGCGTGATTTCCCCTTCCAGCACCGTGCCGGTCTCCTCGCCAGGGTGACGCAGTTTCTCTCCGGTGCTGGAACCCGGTTCGTAGCGTTCAATCAGCATCGCCAGCGCACGTTTTTCAGCGCCGTTCTCCACCAGACGCAACGACACGCCGAGGCTGCCGATCTCCACGCACTCTTCCGGACGGACAATAACGCGCGGCGTGCTGTTCACCTTGGGTTCCGAGAAAAATTCTGACAATGACAAGCCGTACACCTTTAGCAGTTTCTGCAAGGTACTCAGCGCTGGGCTGACCTTGTCCTGCTCAATGGTGCTGATGGCACTGTGAGTGAGTCCTGACAACTCAGCGACGCGACGCTGAGACAATCCCATCTCCTGCCGGATTTGCGATAAACGTCGTCCGGGCGCCAGAGTGGCATCATTCATGGCCGTTTTCCTTGTGATAACAGACAGCAGCGTGGATAAAAGCCGCAAACAGGCGTTGCGAAACCGGGTCTTGATCAGAGTGCCACTCCGGATGCCACTGCACCGCAAGTGCAAACGGGTGCTGACGCAAACTCACCGCTTCAATCAGCCCATCAGGCGCACGTGCTTCAATACGCAGTTGCGGGCCGGGTTCGCGGATGCCTTGTCCATGCAGAGAGTTCACGGCAAAGGATTGCGCGCTGCCCAGCAGCTTGCTCAATAAACCTTCCGCTTCAGGCTGCACTTCATGCACTGGCGCGTATTGCTGTTCGAGCGGCAGCGCATCATCCTCACGATGTTCCTGAAAAAGGTGCGTCATGTGCAGCTGGCGATGCAGGGAACCCCCGTTGGCCACCACCAACTCCTGCAAGCCCCGACAAATACCCAATATCGGCATTTTTTTACCGATTGCATGGGTGATCAGACCAAATGCGAGGCGATCGCGTGCCGGATCGGCATGTTCTTCTTTACCCTCTTCGCCATAATGCCAGGGCTCAATATTGCTCGGGCTGCCGGTGAGTAAAATGCCGTCGAGCAGCGTCATACTGTTTTCTAATAGATAAGGGGCGTGCATCAGTTGATGCGGCAAAGGCAAGGGAACACCACCGGCAAGCACGATGGCATCGAGATACTTATTGTGAACCGTCTGTCCGAGATGGCTGCCGATGTGGTTCTGACACATCACTACGCCAATCAAGGGTTTGTCAAAAATAATGCCCATAACGTCTCCGCGTTGCTGTTCAATATTTTCACCGTTTTTGCGCGTCCGGCCTAAAAAGTGTGCAATATATTGTCAATCTAGCAACCGTCTGTTCGTTCTTCCAACAGATTTGTTACATTTGCACACTTTTTGCGTTAGCGCTATGTTAGAGGAGTGGCTGTTATTTTGAGCATTGCGCGAACCAATACTAAACGGTAAAGGGCGGGTGGGAACATGACGAACCTCGTAGAAGTAGAAGACTTCACGCGGCACAGTGAAGAGAAACGAACAAGCGCGTTCCAGCTGGAGGTCAAAACCTGGCTGGAACGCCATCCTGAAACGCAGTATGTCGATATTCTTCTGAATGATTTAAATGGGGTATTTCGCGGAAAGCGCATTCCCATCGCTGCATTGGCAAAACTGGAAAAAGGGTGTTACTTCCCGGCCTCGGTTTTCGCCATGGATATCCTCGGTAATACCGTCGAAGAAGCCGGACTCGGACAGTCCCTGGGTGAACCCGACAACCTCTGCATCCCGGTTCCCGGAACCTTAATTCCCTCTGCCGCCGATCCTGAACGCATTGCGCAACTGCTGCTCACGATGTGTAACCAAGATGGCACTCCCTTTGACGTTGAACCCCGCAATGTCCTCAACCGCTTGTGGCAGCAACTGCGCAATCGAGGGCTATTCCCGGTGGTAGCGGTAGAGCTGGAGTTCTATCTGGTGGATAAAAAGCGCGATGCGGAAGGCTATATCCAGCCACCCTGTGCACCGGGCAGCGACGAACGTAATATGCAGAGTCAGGTTTATTCGGTCGATAATCTTGACCACTTTGCGGACGTTTTGCGTGAAATCGACGATATTGCAAAACAGCAGGGCATTCCTGCTGATGGCGCGCTGGCGGAAGCTTCGCCGGGCCAGTTTGAGATCAATCTGCATCACACTCGTGATGTATTAAAAGCCTGCGATCATGCCATTTTGCTCAAACGTCTGATACGCCAGGTGGCGGAAAATCACGGCATGACGGCGACCTTTATGGCCAAGCCCTATGAAGAGTATGCGGGCAGTGGCATGCATGTGCACATCAGCATGCTGGACGCCGCCGATCACAACGCTTTCTCGCTCGACGACGGCAGCGACTCGCCGCTGTTAAAACGCGCGTTAGCCGGGATGATCGATTTAATGCCCGCTTCAATGGCGCTGCTGGCACCGAACGTGAACGCTTATCGTCGCTTCTTGCCTGAGGCTTACGTGCCCTTGCAGGCTTCTTGGGGACACAACAATCGCACCGTTGCTTTACGTATTCCCTGTGGCGATGTAGATAACCATCGCGTGGAGTATCGTGTAGCCGGCGCGGATGCAAATCCTTACCTGGTAGTGTCAACAATTCTTGCCGGTATTTTGCACGGTCTGGATAATCAGCTACCTTTACCGCATGCAGTGCAGGGCAATGGACATGAGGCGGAAGGGCTGCCATTACCGGTCCGCCAGAGTGATGCGCTGTATGAATTTGAAAATAGCTACCCACTGCAAAAACTGCTGGGCGAGCATTTCAGCGGTGTGTGGCACAGCTGCAAACAGAATGAGTTGATGCAGTTCGAGCGGCTTATCACCGCCACTGAAATTGACTGGATGTTGAAGAACGCCTGATTAGCAGAAGAATTTCGCTAACGTCTTGTGCCGATGGCATAAGTTGGGGCAGAATACGTCCCCTGCAAAATACGAAACATAGCCGACGCTTATCACGTCGGTTATTTTTTTGCAGATTGCAGTACACACACAAATTACCGAGGCCGGACACGCATCCGGATAGATAGATACTGACAACACGCTTGGGCGTGAGATTTGAGGAAAACAAAGATGGGGCTGTTTACAATTGCACCAGCGCAAGCTGGTTCTCGCTTTCGTGATGATTACGGCGCGGCGACAATCGCAAACACTAATATCACTTCTCACTGCAGCACGTTGCGCAGTATCCCGCAGATCACCTCTGTTGGGGGCCTGAACAATGTCGCTTAACACCTCCGCACCACAGCGTGCACACCTGAAAAAATCCCTGACTCTGATCCCGGTTGTCATGATGGGCCTGGCGTATATGCAGCCAATGACCCTGTTTGATACTTTCGGTATCGTCTCTGGATTGACCGACGGCCACGTCGCCACCGCTTATGCTTTCGCGCTGATCGCGATACTGTTTACTGCCGTGAGCTACGGCAAGCTGGTACGCCGCTTCCCATCTGCGGGCTCCGCTTACACCTATGCTCAGAAGGCTATCAGTCCGCACGTCGGCTTTATGGTGGGCTGGTCATCACTGCTGGACTATTTGTTCATGCCGATGATCAACATCCTGCTGGCGAAAAGCTACTTTGAGACGCTGGTGCCGGGCATTCCATCGTGGATTTTCGTGGTGTTGCTGGTGGCCTTTATGACCATCTCTAACCTCCGTGGTATCAAAACCGTTGCTAACTTCAACAGCGTGATCGTCGTGCTGCAAGTGGTCGTGATGGTGGTGATTACCGGTATGGTGGTTTACGGTGTGGCGCACGGTGTTGGCGCTGGAACCCTGACCAGCAGCAAGCCTTTCTGGTCTGAGAATGCTCACGTAGTGCCGATGATTACCGGTGCGACAATTCTGTGCTTCTCGTTCCTCGGCTTTGATGGCATCAGTTCGCTGTCAGAAGAGACCAAAGATGCAGAACGTACCATCCCGCGCGCGATTTTCCTGACCGCGCTGATCGGTGGTGTGATCTTTATCGGTGTGTCTTACTTCCTGCAGTTGTACTTCCCGGACATCTCGCGTTTCCAGAATCCGGACTCTTCACAGCCTGAAATCATGCTGTTTGTAGCGGGTAAAGCGCTGCAGATTGGCATCCTGATTTTCTCTGTGGTCACCGTGCTGGCGTCTGGTATGGCCGCACACGCAGGCGTTTCTCGTCTGATGTATGTGATGGGCCGTGATGGCGTGTTCCCGCAGCGTTTCTTTGGCTTCGTGCATCCGAAATACCGCACGCCGTCACTGAACGTGCTGTTGGTCGGCGCTGTGGCACTGCTGGCGATTAACTTCGACCTGGTCACGGCGACTGCGCTGATTAACTTCGGTGCGCTGGTGGCATTCACCTTCGTCAACCTGTCAGTGATTGCGCAGTTCTGGATCCGTGAAAAGCGTAACAAGACGCTGAAAGATCACCTCAACTATCTGGTGTTGCCAGTGATGGGTGCTTTAACAGTGGGTGCCTTGTGGATCAACCTGGAAGAGACCTCGATGGTACTCGGCCTGGTGTGGGCAGCGGTCGGTATTATTTACCTGGCGTTTGTTACTCGCACCTTCCGCAATCCGGTTCCGCAGTTCAGCGAAGAAGTGTAATTTTCGCTGCGCAATGCGTAGCGGATAAAGACTTCATGTTGTATGCAAAAGGTCGCCATATTGGCGACCTTTTGCTTTTATCCCGGCACACTCAACCCGCCAGCACCAACTCCCAACTCCCCGCACTCAGTGTTTCACGTCCCGCTTTACTCAATTCTGTATCGGTCACCAGGGTATCAAAGCGCTCCAGCGGCAACGCCAGATGCGTGGCAATCTTGTTGTATTTCGAACTGTCGCTCAGCAGCACGCGTTTACTGCTGACATCGCTGGCCGCCAGCTTGACTGGCACCTTATCTTCATCCGGTGTAAACAACCCGCGTGGCCCCCAGCAGGAGGCAGAAATAAACGCGATATCAATCGCCAGCATGCGCAGACTTCTCGCCGCCGCTTCACCCACGCTGGAACGATTCTCACGGCATACGGTGCCGCCAGTGTGAATCAGTTTGCAGCCGCTGCTCTCCATCAATAAACGGGCGATCACGAAATCATTGGTGACCACCAGCAAATCGTCGCGCTCGACTAACTCACGGGCCAGCGCCAGCGTCGTGGTGCCTGCATCGAGATAAATGCAGCTGTTGCGAGGGATATGGCGCGCGGCAAACTGACCAATCGCCATCTTTTCACTGCTGTACATGCTGGTTTTCGCCAGATGTGATGGCTCGGCCGCCAGTCGATCGGCCGAGCGCACGCCACCCGATACCGACAGCACGGCACCTTGCTCTTCCAGCTTCTGCACATCGCGACGAATGGTCATGTGTGAAACGCCCAGGCGCTCGGTTAGCTCGGCAATGCTCACCACGCCGCGTTCGGCAACCAGCGCTAAAATTTGTTGATGACGTTCTACCGGAATCACATCGATCTCCCTGAATTACCAATTTTTCACATTGTAAGGCATCAATTCACAGCCTGCAGCACAAATTATCCCAGAGAAATGTTAGCAAATACCCCGCCATACTGGGCGTTCCCGTGGGGATGCTGGGGTGTGAATCGATGTTATGCGTTGTGCGTGTAAGTTAATTTTTGTGATTTACCGCACGTTTCTCCGCCAGTAACTGCGGCAGAATTAACACCATTGAACAAAATATCACTTAAATTAACAACGGAGGTGTGCTGTGTCAGCAACCGTGAATAACATTGGCGTCATTGGTTTGGGTTCCATGGGCATGGGCGCAGCGCAGTCCTGTATTCGCGCTGGATTGAACACCTGGGGCGTTGATTTAAATCCGCAGGCGCTGGAAACCCTGCGTCAGGCGGGTGCGCGCGATGCACAGACATCCGCTGCCAGCTTCGCCACAGAGTTAGATGCCGTGCTGCTGCTGGTGGTCAACGCCGCGCAGGTCAAAGCGATTCTGTTTGGTGAAACCGGTCTGGCGGCACAACTCAAGCCGGGTACTGTGGTGATGGTCTCTTCCACCATTTCTTCACAGGATGCACAGGCGATTGAACAGCAGCTGGCACAACATCAACTGCTGATGCTGGATGCGCCGGTCTCAGGCGGCGCAGCAAAAGCGGCGGTCGGCGAGATGACGGTGATGGCGTCCGGCAGCGATGAAGCCTTTGCCCTGCTGAAGCCGGTACTGGATGCGGTTGCCGCCAAAGTGTATCGCGTGGGCAGCGAAATTGGTCTGGGATCAACGGTGAAAATCATTCACCAGTTGCTGGCGGGTGTTCATATTGCGGTAGGCGCTGAAGCAATGGCGCTGGCTGCGCGCGCAGGCATCCCACTCGACACCATGTACGACGTGGTCACCAACGCTGCGGGCAACTCGTGGATGTTTGAGAACCGCATGCGTCATGTGGTGGACGGTGACTACTCACCAAAATCTGCCGTCGATATCTTTGTGAAAGATCTCAACCTGGTGGCAGATACGGCAAAATCGTTACATTTCCCGCTGCCGCTGGCTTCCACCGCACTCAACATGTTTACCGAAGCGAGTAATGCAGGCCACGGCCGCGAAGATGACAGCGCAGTCATCAAGATTTTCAGCGGCATCACGCTGCCAGCGTCAAAGGAGAAGTAACCATGCGTTTAGGCGTGATTGCAGACGACTTTACCGGTGCAACGGACATTGCCAGCTTCCTGGTGCAAAACGGTTTGCCCACGATTCAGTTCAACGGCGTGCCGCAAAGTCATGACGATGTGAGCGCGCAGGCGATTGTCATTAGCCTGAAGTCACGCTCTTGCCCGGCGCAGCAGGCGATTGATCAGTCACTGGCGGCGCTCGCCTGGCTGCAACAGCAAGGCTGCGATCGATTCTATTTCAAATACTGCTCGACCTTCGACAGCACCGAACACGGCAATATCGGCCCGGTGACCGATGCACTGCTGGCCGCACTGGGGGAAACGCAGACGGTGATCTCCCCAGCGCTGCCAGTGAATGGGCGCACGGTGTATCAGGGCTATCTGTTTGTTGCCGACCAGCTGCTGTCTGAATCGGGCATGCGTCATCATCCGGTGACACCAATGACCGATAGCAATCTGGTGCGTCTGATGACACGCCAGGCGAAAGGGCAGGCGGCGGTGATCAATGCTGCACAGCTCGATAAAGGCGCGGCCGCGGTGCGTGAACAGCTGAATGTGCTGAAAGCGCAGGGCATCAACTATGTGGTGCTGGATGCACTCAACGAACAGCATCTGTTGACACAAGGTGAAGCCCTGAAAGAGACCGTACTGGTCACCGGCGGTTCGGGTCTGGCGATTGGTATCGCACGCGCTTGGGCCACCCAACAGCAAAACAGCGATGCCGAGCAAGCGGGTCGTCCACAAGGCGATCGTGCAGTGGTGATTTCTGGCTCTTGTTCGCAGATGACCAATCGTCAGGTTCAGGCCTATCGCCAGCAAGCGCCATCGCACGAGGTGTTGGTTGAGCGCTGCCTCGACGATGCGCAAGGTTACGCGCAGGAGCTGTGTGATTGGGTGGCAGCGAATATCGAGCAGCCTTTGGCACCACTGCTGTTTGCCACCGCGGATGCACAGCAATTGCAGGCAATCCAGCAGCAATATGGCGCAGCACGCAGCAGCGAAGCGGTTGAGCACTTGTTTGCCGCCGTCACCCGTGAGCTGAAATCACGCGGCTGGCAGCGCTTTATCGTCGCCGGGGGCGAAACCTCTGGCGTGGTCGCACAGAGCCTGGGCGTAACGGCGTTCCATATCGGCCCGATGATTTCCCCTGGGGTGCCGTGGGTGCGCGACATCCAGCAGCCGCTGTCGCTGGCCCTGAAGTCGGGCAACTTTGGTGACGAACAATTCTTTGCCCGCGCACAAACGGAGTTTTCAGCATGACCGAACAACAAGCACGCGAAGAGATGGTGCAACTGGGCGCGTCCTTCTTCCAGCGCGGATACGCCACCGGTTCAGCCGGCAATCTTTCACTGTTGCTGGAAGATGGCAATCTGCTGGCGACCCCCACCGGCTCTTGCCTTGGCGAATTGCAGGCCGACCGCCTGTCAAAAGTGACGATGCAGGGCGAGTGGATTTCGGGTGACAAGCCTTCTAAGGAAGTGGCGTTTCACCGCGCGCTTTATCTGAACAATCCCGCCTGCAAAGCGGTGGTGCACCTGCACAGTCACTATCTGACCGCGCTTTCGTGCCTCAACGATCTCGACAGCGAAAATTGCATTCGCCCGTTCACACCCTATGTGGTGATGCGCGTGGGCGATGTGCCCGTGGTGCCGTATTACAAACCGGGTGACGATCGCCTGGCCGAAGATCTTGCGCAGCTCGCGCCACGTTACAACGCTTTTCTGCTGGCCAATCACGGTCCGGTGGTGGTCGGAAAATCGTTGCGAGAAGCGGCCAATAACACTGAAGAACTGGAAGAGACCGCGCGTCTGATGTTCACGCTCGGCGACCGCTCAATTCGTTATCTTACCGATAGCGAAGTGGCGGAATTGAGGAATTACTGATGCCTAAGTTTGCAGCTAATTTATCTACGCAGTTCGGCGAATTACCGTTTATTGAACGATTTGCCGCAGCGGCTAACGCCGGTTTCCGTGCGGTGGAGTTCCTGTTCCCGTACGACTATCCGGCTGAGGTGATCAACGCTGAGCTGGAGAAACATCAACTGGAGCTGGTGCTGTTCAACACGGCTGCCGGGAACGTGCAGGCGAGTGAGTGGGGCGTGTCGGCAATTCCAGGACGTGAAGACGAGGCGCGTGCCGATATCGATCGTGCGCTGGAGTATGCGCTGGCGCTCAACTGCCCACAGGTGCATGTGATGGCGGCAACGGTGCCCGAAGGTGCCGACCACGCTGCATACGAAGAGACCTTCGTGCGCAATATGCACTACGCCGCTGAGCGTTTTGCGCCACACGGTATTCGCCTGCTGCTGGAAGCGCTCAATCCGGTGACGAAACCGAATTACCTCTACTCCAGCCAGTATCAAACGCTGGCGATGATGGAACGGATCGATCGTCCTAACGTGTTTACGCAGTTGGATCTGTTCCATGCGCAATTGGTAGACGGCAACCTCAGTCATCTGATTCGCGAGTACGCCGGGCGTTATCGCCATATTCAAATCGCTTCTGCGCCGCATCGTCACGAACCAGACGAAGGCGAGATCAACTATCCGTACCTGTTTAACCTGCTGGATGAAGTGGGCTACGACGGTTGGGTCGGCTGCGAATACTTCCCACGCGGTCGCACCGAAGCGGGCCTCGGCTGGTTCGCTCCGTACGCGAAATAACTTTTGTTGTACCACCTGCGCAGGGCCTTTACGCCCTGTGCGGGGAAAAACTGCCTGAATCCGTCAATACCAGAGAAAGCTGTACCCAAAATATACTAATATAATTAGAGGTTTATCATGTCTACCGCGTTACTGCTCGCTATTGCGACAGCCAGCATTGTGATATTGCTGCTGCTGGTGATAAAAGCCAAAGTCCATCCGTTTGTTGCTTTACTGATTGTCAGTCTGATCGTCGCCATCAGTACCGGGATTCCGGCTGATAAGATCATGGAAACCATCTTTAGCGGCATGGGCAACCTGCTGGGTCATATCACCATTATCATCGTGTTGGGGGCGATGCTCGGCGCAGTGATTGAAGCCTCGGGCGGTGCCGAATCACTGGCGCAGCGCTTCAGTAAGTCGCTGGGTATCAAACGTACCGTCGCAGCCTTGACCATGGCGGCATTCATCCTGGGTATTCCGGTATTCTTTGAAGTCGGCTTTATCATTGTGATCCCGCTGATTTACGGCTTTACCAAAGTGGCACGCGTCTCACCGCTGAAATTCGGTTTACCGATGGCGGGCGTGATGTTGACCGTGCACGTAGCGTTGCCGACACACCCAGGCGCAGCCGCCGCAGCCGGTATTCTGCATACCGACATGGGCTGGTTAATGATGCTCGGCATCCTGATTTCAATCCCGGTGGGTATCGTCGGTTACTATGTGGCAAAAGCGATAAACCTGCGTCAATACCACCTCTCAGTGGATGTACTTGAGCAGTTGCAGCTGGCAAAACCTGAAGGCACGCCAAAAAGCGAAGTGCCACCACCGGGTGCGATGACCATTGCAGGTCTGATTGTGGTGCCCATTGTGCTGATCGTGTTGGGTACGCTGGCGCACACCATGCTGGCGGAAGGCAGCATTCTGCGTGATGTGATGACGGTGATTGGCAATCCACCGATTGCGTTGCTGATTGCGCTGGCACTGGCGGCATGGCTGCTGGGCGTGCGTCGCGGCTGGAGTAAAGAGAAGCTGGAAGACTTAACTGGACGCGCGATTCCCAGTTCAGCCAGCGTGATTCTGGTGGCCGGTGCGGGCGGTGCATTCGGTAAAGTGCTGGTGGAATCCGGTGTGGGTAAAGCCCTGGCGGTGACGCTGGAAACCCTGCATCTGCCTCTGGTGCCCGCTGCTTTTATCTTGTCACTGGCACTGCGTGCGTCTCAGGGTTCTGCCACGGTGGCGATTTTGACCACCAGCGGCTTGTTGAGTCAGGCGGTGGGCGATGTGACCGATATGCAGCGCGTGCTGGTCACACTGGCGGCGTGCTTCGGTGGCCTGGGCTTGTCCCACGTTAACGATGCTGGTTTCTGGGTGGTAACGCGTTATCTGGGGCTGTCAGTCGCCGATGGCCTTAAGACCTGGACCGTACTCACCACATTGATGGGGTTAAGTGGCTTTGCACTGACCTGGCTGGTGTGGGGGATGATTTAAGGTATTAAGCGGTCGTCATAAATGGCGTAATGCCGCTTACTTAAGTCAATGAGTGCGTATTTAACCCGGTACGCATAAATGCGTACCGGGTCGAATGGTGCACCGATTCGAATGAAGCATTTATGCATACCTGTCGCATGATGCACTGATTCGAATAACGCATTTATGCGCACTTACTGGGCGGATAACGCATTGATACCCGCCTGGCAAACTTTAAGACACCAACTCCTGCGCATACAAATACAACGCTTTCAGCTGCGCCATCTTCTCCGCATTATCCTCATGCAAGCTCGCTAACGACTCCAGCTCTAACAGGAACGCCTGCACGCGATCGGCATTCAGTGCTTCACGGCGATGTTGCAACCAGCGCTGCTGTTCTTGATCATCCAGCGTGCCGGGGAAGTTACGCGCACGATAGCGGAACAGCAATTTCGCAATACGTTTATCGTCGAAGGTCAAATCCAGCGCCGGTAGATTCTGCGGCGGCGTCTGACGCACAATGTTCATTGCCGCGCGATCCGCATCGCTAAAGAAGCCGTCATACAGTTGCGCATCGACATCATCGGAAGGTTTGAACGGCTCCGCTTCAGCAAACAGCGTCACTGCTTTCTCGCGCACTTCGGCATGCTGACGCAGCAGCGCCAGGTTCGCCAGACAGCGCTCACGATCTATATTCAGGCGTGCAGCATCTTCAGGGCGTAAGGTATTCGCCGGGGCTAACACCGGGCATTTATTAATGTGCACCAGCTTAATCGGCACTGCTACTCGATCACCCAACTCACTCTGTTTGGTGTACAACCGCTCGCGCAGTTCATCCGCATCCAGTTCCAGCAGCGGCGACATATCGCCCGCGAGATCCACCACAATCAGCGCATTACGATTATCCGGATGCCATGCCAGCGGAACGACCCAACTGGTGTTGCCACGTGCCGCACCGAACATGCCGGAGACGTGCACCAAAGGCTTCATCTGCGGAATATCAATCAGGTTCATCAGTTTCTGCTTGTTGCGATGGGTAAACAGAAACTCGAACAACTTCGGCTGCTTCTCTTTCACCAGTTTCGCCATCGCCAGCGTGGCATACACATCCGACATCGCATCGTGCGCCTGTTCGTGCGCCACGCCGTTGGCCTTGGTGAGATGTTCCAGTTTAAAGCTGGGGAAACCGTCATCGTTTTCCGGCCAGATAATGCCTTCCGGACGCAGGGCATAACAGGCGCGCATCACATCCAGCAGATCCCAGCGTGAGTTGCCGTTCTGCCAGCTCCAGCCGTAAGGATCGAAGAAATTGCGATAGAAGATATTGCGCGTCACTTCATCATCGAAGCGCACGTTGTTGTAACCAATCACACAGGTTTGTGGCTCGGTAAACAGCCCATGAATTCGTTCAGCAAATGCCGTTTCTGTTACGCCGCGCGCTTTAGCGACCTGTGGCGTGATGCCGGTGATCATCACCGCTTCCGGCTGCGGCAGATAGTCATCGGCGGGCTGGCAGTAAAACACCTGCGGTTCACCTACGGCGTTGAAATCTTTATCGGTGCGCAGCCCGGCAAACTGCGCCGGACGGTCCAGTGAGGGGCTCTTACCGAAGGTCTCGTAATCGTGGAACAAGAAGGTGAACTCAGAGGCGGGCACGGCAGTATCCTGGCAATAGAAAATCAACGCACAGAATAGTCGTGTGCAGCAGGCAGCACAACCTTGTTTACCGCCACTGCGGGAAGGCGCACAGCATTTGTCCGCAGTTCATACTTTTTTTCAATTTATTCAACTATCCTGGCGTTAATTGCCGTAAAACGTGCGGCGGTAAATTCATTTTTTGATTTGAGGAAGAAGTGTTGAAAAGGCGTCTGCTGGTAACTGTATCTGGAATGATTGTTTGGGCATCACTGGCACACGCTGATGACAGCATGCCATTCCCAATGACACCTCCGCCGATCGATGCGGCTTCGTGGGTGTTAATGGACGCCACCACGGGCCAGATCCTCACTGCCGGCAATCCCGATGAAGAGCGTAATCCGGCTAGCCTCACCAAGCTGATGACCGGCTACGTGGTGGATCGCGCGGTTGATCAGAAAAAAATCACCCGTGACGATGTGGTCACCGTGGGTAAGGATGCCTGGGCTGCAGGTAATCCGGTGTTCAAAGGCTCCTCACTGATGTTCCTCAAGCCCGGCGATAAAGTGACGGTACGCGATCTTATGCGTGGCGTAATCATCGACTCCGGCAACGACGCCTGTGTGGCGCTGGCGGATTATGTGGCGGGCAGCCAGGACAGCTTCGTCAATATGATGAACAACTACGTACAAAAACTCGGTCTGACGCATACCCATTTTGAAACCGTGCACGGCCTGGATGCACCCGGCCAGCACACCACCGCGCGTGATTTGGCGGTGCTGTCGCGTGCCATCATCAATGGTGAGCAGGATTTCTACGCCATGTACGCGGAGAAAACCCTGAGCTGGAACGGGATCACGCAAAATAACCGTAACGGTTTGTTATGGGATCAAAACCTTCACGTTGATGGCATGAAAACAGGCCATACTGAAACGGCAGGTTTCAACATCATCGCGTCGAACATTGTTGGTCGTCATCGCCTGATTGCGGTGATCATGGGCGGTAAGAGCTCGAAAGGGCGTGAAGAGCAGGCGCGTAAATTGCTGGTGTGGGGCCAGAACAACTTCGATACCGTGCAACTGTTCCATGCAGGTAAGAAAATCGGCACCGAAAACGTCTGGTACGGCAATCCGCACAAAGTGGATGTCGGCACCACTCAGGATGTTTATCTGTCTCTGCCGCGCACCGAAGTTTCAAACGTCATGGCGAAATATGTGATTGAGCGCAAAGACCTGGAAGCACCGCTGAAAGCCGGTGAGCAGGTGGGTGAAATCCAGGTGATGGATAAAGATAAGCAGTTGGCGAGCTATCCACTATATGCCTTACAAGGTGTGGATAAAGCCGGCATCATCACGCGTATCAGTGACTACGTAAAACAGAAATTGTAATCCGCAGCGGATAGCTGAGTCGCTCCCATGGCTCAACAGCATGGGAGTGAAACAGTGAAGCTTTCTGCTGCTGAACGGAGGCAAAGGTATGAAAGCATCTATCGTTGAACGCAATCCTCAAAGCTGGCTGGGCTACCATCTACAGGGACCTTGGCAGGAAACCGTGCCGCGTGGGTTTAACCAGCTTAAAAGCTGGGTCGAGCAGCATGGCATGACAGGCGAGTGGCTGGCCATCTATTACGGCAATCCTGAAGTTTTGCCGCCGGAAGAACTGCGGGTTGAAACGGTGATCACCGCGCCTGCCGATGCGGTGCCCTCCTATGGCGACGACATCGAACAAGGGTTGCTACCCGGCGGGCCATATTTTCATGCGCGCATGGAAGTGATGAATAACGATTTCTTCACCGCTGGCACAGCCTGTTTGATCACCTCAAGACGCAGACCGACTGGCAGGTGGATAACCGCCCTTGCTTCGAACACTACCTTTCCGACGGCTCCGACAGTGGCGACTGGCTGGTGGACATGTACATTCCAGTGCGTTCAGCCGACTAATATCATCAGTGCGTTACCTCAATGTTTCATAAGAGAAAATAAGATGTAGCGCACTTGTTGAATCGTAAAAAAAGAGCGGAAATAGTGCTGCGCAGCACTCAATGTTCGTGCCGTGCCAGGGTAACATAGCGCGCAAATTTTTATCGTTTCCGGACCACCATGTTACGCGCCGACAAACCCATCTCTGCCATTGAGTTCTGGTTCTACCGCCACTATCGCGCTGTGCACGGCGTGCGCATCGCTATTGCCTTCGTGCTCTGTTTTCTGTTTGTGCGTTTGACGGATATTCCGGAAGGAACCTGGCCGCTGATCACCCTGGTGGTGGTGATGGGGCCGATCTCAACCTGGGGGAATGTGTTTCCGCGTGTGATCCAACGTATCAGCGGCACTTTTGCCGGGCTGGCATCGGGTTTGATTGCTCTGAAACTGGAGCTGATCTCACTGCCGATGATGTTGTCATGGTGCTTCGTGGTGATGATTATTTGCGGCTATCTGACGCTGGGTAAGCACCCTTATATGGCGCTGTTGATTGGTATCACGCTCGGCGTGGTGGTGGGTGCACCGGCCGGTGACTTCACCGTGGCGCTGTGGCGTGGCGGCGATGTGATCCTGGGTTCGATTATGGCGCTGCTGTTTAGTGCGATTCTCGCTCAGCGCGCCTACACACACTGGCGGATTCAGCTGTCCGATTCATTTCTGGCGATGGCGAAACTGCATCACACCGGCTTTTCCGCTAACCTGCTGGAAAAACCCCGACTAAACAAACCATTCCAGAAACAGCTGACCAGCGTCATTAAGATGCGCGCGCTGCTGGAACCGGCCAGCAAAGAGACGCGTATTCCTAAATCGGTGTTTGAAGCGATTCAGACCATCAACCGTAATATGGTTAACACGATGCAGATGCAAATTGATGCATGGTGGTCATCACGTGAGAGTCACCTGTTGCTGCTCAATGCCCCGACGCTGCGCCGCAGTCAGAAAATGACTGAAGACACGTTGAACGCGCTGGCCACATTGATGGTGAAAGGGGAGACGGAAGGCGTGATCGCCAACAGCCATGAGTTGGAAGAGATCACCCAGGAGCTGGAGCAGTTGATTGCCAACCGCAGCGGGCGCTTAGAGACCACGGCGATCTATGGCTACGTGTGGTTGAGTCTGGAACAGGCGCGTCAACTGGAGCGTATTACGGACCTGGTCCGTCTGGCACTGCGCAAATAGTTTTCTCAGGCAATGACTTAATGTGAATCACCCTTTCTTTGCGCTAAGATAAGTGCCAGTCCGAAATTAGCTGTGAAAATTGCGAACTCAGCTAGCAAGCCGCTAAGCTGTAGCTCACCCGTCATACTTCAAGACGCAGGTGCGTTAGCTACATTCACACACCCCGGTCGCTTACTGATGTAAGCTCGCGGGGATGTGTACATTTGCTGCCTTCCTGCGCCTTGAACTATCTAGGGTGTATGACTATTCCGCCTGCCGCGGCAGGCTCAAAGAAAGGTGCCAACATGGAAAATGCCAAGCAATCATTTCAGGACGTGCTGGAGTTTGTACGTATGTTTCGTCGTAAAAACAAACTGCAGCGCGAAATCGTGGATAACGAGAAGAAAGTCCGTGATAACCAGAAACGTGTGTTGCTGCTGGACAACCTGAGCGAGTACATCAAACCAGGCATGAGCGTTGAGGCGATTCAGGAAATCATTGCATCCATGCGTGTGGACTATGAAGACCGCGTCGATGAGTACATCATCAAAAATGCTGACTTGTCGAAAGAGCGTCGCGAGCTGTCGAAGAAGTTGAAAGCGATGGGTGAACCAAAGCCGCAGTAAAAATGTTGGGACCGTAAGGTCCCAAATTTTTTGCAGCGTAACGGCTTCCGCCACGCATTGCCTGTCGTGGCATGCGCAGTAGCCTGTGCTGCTTTAACCTGATCAGGCTTTGGGTTTTAATTGTCGCGCTAATGCCTGCAACTGAACGGCGATCTCCGCCATATCCACATCGTCTTGCGTCGGCGCAGCTGTCGTTTCGCGCAATACCAGCTCGGTTACCAGCGGCAGAGGCTGTACCGCTTCTCCGGCCAGTTCCGCTAACAAGCGGTCCACAGATACCGCACCCAACTGCTGCAAATCCTGACGCACGGTGGTGAGCGGCGGCTGATACCACGCGCTCTCGGCAGTGTCGTCATAACCAATAATCGACATCTCTCCAGGAATCTTCACGCCGTGTTGGTGCAGTGCACGCATCGCCCCAAGCGCCATCTGATCGTTCGCCACCAGCAGTGCCTGTGGCAGGCGATCCGGCAGCAACTGCAATAGCGCCTGATATCCGGATGCCGCGCTCCAGTCGCCATGCAGTACGCATATCGGCTGCAACTGGTGTGACGATAACGCCCGTTGCCATGCAGTGAAGCGCGCCCGCGCCGAAGCCGAACTCTCAGGCCCATTCAGCACGCCAATCTGCTGGTGGCCCAGCGCGACGAGATGCTCGACTGCCTGCTGCGCACCCGATTCACTCTGATACTGGCACTGGCTGACAGCAGCATGTTGTTCAACATCGAGAAACAGCACAGGCTTACTGCCGCACTGCTGCTGCACCTGCGCCGCCTGTTCAGCATCGAGCGGCAGGTTGATGAGTAGCGCATCAACGCGCTGCGCCAGCAGTTCATTCACCGTGTCCTGGGCATTTCCGGCCGTATTCGCCATGGCGATCACCAGATGGTAACCCTGTGCGGCGGCACGTTCATGGATCGCAGAGGCAATCTGTGCCGGGGCCATCAATGCCAGATCGCTGGTTGCCAGCCCCAGCGTGCGCGTGGCTTTTCCTGCCAGCTGCTGTGCCACGCGGTTGGGCACATAGTTCAGCTGTTGCATCGCGGCTTCGACTTTGGCGCGCGTGCGTGGCGAAACCTGCACGGAATGGTTGAGCACACGGGAAACGGTCTGGTAGGAAACCCCCGCCAGTGCAGCGACATCATCGAGGGTAACGGAACGCGCAGTCATAAACTCTCCTGAATCTGATAGCGGCGAGTGTAGCAAATTTTTCTCTGCTGTCGCGGAGTTAAGCCGCTACACTGCCAGTGTTAATGCGAGGAGAACGCGATGCAGCTCAATAGCCAACAGATTCAGGATATCAATACGCTTGCGGCCTGGCTGGCGCTTGACCACATGCCGACAGATGGCACGCTCGAGGTTGATTTGGCAATTCTTGCCGGTCACGCGGTACTGCCCAACGTTGAAGGTGTGATTGCGCTGGCGAAGAAGTATCAGCTGCCTCTGATGATCAGCGGCGGTATCGGTCATTCCACGGTGCTACTGGCGGAGATGATTGCTAATCATCCGCTTTATCGTCAGATTTCTACCCAAGGCAAAAGCGAAGCAGAGTTGCTGGGCGACATGGCGCGGGTTTTTGCCGCACTGCCGGACGATCAGCTGCTGCTGGAAACCGCCTCACGTAACTGTGGTGAGAATGCCGCCTTCAGCCAAAAACTGCTGGATGAGCAGAAGTGGCAGCCGCAGCATGTGCTGCTGGTGCAGGATCCACTGATGCAGCGACGCACCTGGGAAACCTTCCGCTACCAGTGGAGCGACCGCACCGATGCGCCTGAATTTATCAGCTGGCCGGTTTTTGTTCCGCAGGTGATGATGGATGCCGGTATGCTGCGCATTATCGGTGCGCCGCCGCAAGGATTGTGGTCGATGGAGCGTTTTCTCTCCCTGCTGATGGGTGAGATCCAGCGCCTGCGCGATGATGAAAACGGCTACGGTCCGCGCGGCAAAGGTTTCCTCGGGCATGTGGATATCCCGGATGAAGTTGAAGCAGGCTGGCAGCGCTTGATGCAACTCAAAGGCGTGCAGTCACGTCTTTGAACATCAGGCCACCACCCACAGTGGCCCAACAATCCCCGTAGGGTGTGCATGTTGTACGACGGATGTTAACCATCAGGTCACCAGCAACAGCGACCTTACAAACCGCGCAAAGGTGCGCTTTTATGCGCACCTGGCCCGAAAACCGCAGCGGCTAACGTGGCGCAACTATGCGCTGCGATTCTGTAAATACACCTGCAAATTCACATACACCGCATTCAACAACGGCGTCACCACGCCACTGCGTGCGCCTCGCACCAGCAGATCACCAATCACCTGATCCGCCTCAATCTCATAACCCTGGGTTAAATCGCGATACATTGAAGAGGTCATCGCCACCTGAGGATTATTCAGCGTCTCATAAATCTTTGCCGTGACTGCTGGCCGTTCCTGATAGCCGTCAGCACCAAGCACTGAAAGCACTTCAGTAAAAATTCCCTGCAACAAGGCTTCACCACCTTGAGACCGCAACACCTGCTGGGTATTACCCCGCGCGATGCAGCACACCGCCCCTAAGGTGCTTAGCAGCAGCCACTTCTCCCACAATTCGCTGATGATGTTGTCAGCAAAGACCGTATCGAATTGCGCGATGTTCAGCGTCTCATCGACACGTTGCAGACGTGCATCATTGTGCCCATCGAGTGCACCGTAGTAGAGAATATGCAGTGGCGTCATCTGCACCACTTCACCTTGTTCACCCAGCGTGGCGTTGATTTTGCACAGGCCGCCAATCACCTTGTCGCCAAAGCGTGCGCGCAGCGTATCGATATGCCGCATGCCGTTGAGGATTGGCATGATCAGGGTTTCTGGCCCGACGGCGGGTGCGATATCCGCGATAGCCTGATCGAGCCCGAAGCTTTTCACCGTCAGAATGATCAGATCAAACTGGCCTGTAAGCTTGCCGGTTTGCGCCAACTGTGGCTGAATCACTTCTGTGCCGCCCGGCGTTTTTAGCACCAGGCCGTTTTGCTGCAGTTGCTGAAAACGGCGCTCGCGCACCAGAAAAGTCACATCACGTCCTGCTTGCGCCAGACGTGCACCGAAATACCCGCCGGTGGCTCCGGCGCCGACAACCAGAATGCGCATGGTTAGATTTCCCGTTGAGAGTGAGACCTTTACCATAAATCGCCTGGGATAAGCTTGCCAGCCCGTAAATGCTGAATCTATTGCAAGATTTTTTCGATGGCTAAAAAAGGCTCAAACTGTTCGTATTTACTCGTACAATAGGTCTATGCTGTTGCGCAGCGGCGGGCAATGGTGCCCGCCCACTTTTCCAGTCGAACAGACTAAGGACGCATCATGCCCCGACCCCTACCTATCGAACGTTATCGCAATATCGGCATCTCCGCGCACATTGATGCCGGCAAAACCACCACAACGGAGCGCATCCTGTTTTATACCGGAATGAGCCACAAGTTAGGTGAAGTGCACGATGGCGCGGCAACCACCGACTGGATGGCACAGGAGCAGGAGCGTGGCATTACCATCACCTCGGCGGCGGTGAGTTGTTACTGGCCGGGAATGGACGGTAGCTTCACGCCGCACCGCATCAACATCATCGACACGCCCGGACACGTGGATTTCACCATCGAAGTAGAACGCTCGATGCGCGTGCTGGATGGCGCCGTCATGGTGTATGACGCTGTAGGTGGCGTGCAGCCGCAATCGGAAACCGTGTGGCGCCAGGCCAACAAGTATCATGTGCCACGCATTGCTTTCGTTAACAAAATGGACCGCCAGGGCGCGGACTTTTTCCGCGTGGTACAGATGATGAAAGATCGTCTGCATGCCAACCCGGTGCCGATTGTGATTCCGATTGGTGCGGAAGAGCACTTCGCAGGCGTGGTGGATCTCAACAAGATGCGCGCCATCTATTGGGATGACGCCAGCCAGGGCATGACGTTCAGCTATGCGCCGATCCCTGATGAGTTGCAGGCGCTGGCTGCCGAATGGCGTGAGAATATGGTGGCCGCTGCGGCGGAAGCCAGTGAAGCGTTGATGGATCGCTATCTGGAGCAAGGTGACCTCAGCGAAGAAGAGGTCATCGCGGGCTTGCGCCAGCGTACGCTGATTGGCGAGATCCAGCCGATGTTGTGTGGTAGCGCGTTCAAGAACAAAGGTGTGCAGCGCATGCTTGATGCCGTGATTGAGCTGATGCCTTCACCGCTGGACGTGCCGCCGGTTTCCGGTGTGAACGAAAAAGGCGAACACGATGAACGCCATGCTGATGACGATGAACCGTTCTCGGCGCTGGCCTTCAAACTGATGAGCGATCCCTATGTGGGCCAACTGACCTTTGTCCGCGTCTATTCAGGCGTGCTGCGCAAAGGCGACAGCGTGTGGAATGCGGTGAAAGGGCGTAAGGAGCGCATCGGACGTATCGTGCAGATGCAGGCTAACGATCGCATCGAAATCGAGGAGATTCGTGCGGGTGATATAGCCGCCTGTGTCGGTTTGAAAGAGGTGACGACGGGCGAAACGCTGTGCGATCCCAATGCGGTGATCACGCTGGAACGCATGGAGTTCCCGGACCCGGTGATTTCGCTATCGATTGAGCCGAAAACCAAGGCAGATCAGGAGAAAATGGGGCTGGCGTTGCAGCGATTGGCCGCAGAAGATCCGTCATTCCGCCTGCACACCGATGAAGAGTCGGGGCAGACAATTATCTCCGGTATGGGTGAGTTGCATCTGGAGATCATCGTTGATCGCATGAAGCGTGAATTCGGTGTGGAAGCCAACATTGGTCGGCCACAGGTCACCTATCGCGAAACCATTCGTAAGACGGTTCGCGATGTGGAAGGCAAGTTTGTGCGTCAGTCAGGCGGTAAAGGTCAGTATGGTCATGTGGTGCTGACGCTGGAGCCGCAGGCAGCAGGCGCCGGTTTTGCCTTTGAAGATGCCACCAAAGGCGGCGTAGTGCCACGCGAGTTTATTCCTTCGGTGGAGAAGGGGATTCGTGAAGCGCTGAACAGCGGCGTACTGGCGGGTTATCCGGTGGTAGACCTTAAAGCTACGCTGACCTTTGGTTCGTATCATGACGTCGACTCCTCGGAAATGGCATTCCGTATGGCGGCGATTTTCGGTTTCAAAGCCGCTGCAAAACAGGCTGACCCGGTGATCCTTGAGCCGGTGATGCAGGTGGAAGTGGAGACGCCAGAAGAGTATGCGGGTGGCGTGATGGGCGATCTGTCCTCACGTCGCGGTACGCTGCAAGGCATGGACGAACGCTTTGGCGCTCGTATCATCCGTGCGGAAGTGCCGTTATCGGAGATGTTTGGCTACGCCACCACGCTGCGATCCATGTCGCAGGGCCGTGCCACTTACAGTATGGAGTTTGCGCATTACGCTGAAGCACCACGCAACGTAGCCGAGGAGATTATTGCGGCGCGTGCGGAGTAATTTCATCGGCGGCAGGGAAGCCGCCACTTAATGCCCTTTCAGATCATGACTCGTAAAGTACGCATGACAGCGCCGGATTGCAGATCGCCATAAATAGCGACCTTACGGTTTTATTTCCCGCCTTAAATCATTTCATCACAACCTTTGCCACTATTGTCGTTTTACATTTATTTATCCGGATTTTAATAATTTAGCGGAAATTAAAAACAGACCGAAATCGGACTGATTAAAAATAACACCTGCTATCACCAAGGATAATATGAAAATAAATGCAATTTCTCTGGCACTGGGCCTCAGTTTGCTCAGCGGCGCACCTCACGTTGTTGCCGCCGATAAACCGGTGACCGGTGGCAGCCTGACGGTGGGCGTAGAAACCGAACCCACCACCTTTAACCCGCAGCTGAACGGCCAGGACAAAGCCGAGATCACACTGCGTAACTTCTGGGAATCGCTGTTGGCACGCCGTCCTGACGGCAGCTTTGTGCCCTGGTTGGCCGAAAGCTATCAGGTCAGCGAGGATAGCAAAACTTTCCGCTTTAACCTGCGCCGCGATGTCACCTTCTCCAACGGTGAAAAATTGGATGCGAACGCGGTGGCTGAAAATTTCCGTCAAACTCAGGTGGCGCAATACTGCGCCGGCACCAGCCTGTGCCTGATGGGATCGCACATCGACAAGATTGAAACACCAGACGATCATACGCTGGTGATCACGCTGAAAGAGGTTTATTCGCCGTTCCTCTCCTTCGCCGCTGGCCTGCAAATCCTCTCTCCATCCAGCTGGAAATCGTCGCAGCTGAAATCCGGCGGCCCAGAGATTGCGGGCACCGGGCCATTTATTCTGCAAAGTTATGAGAAGGGCCAGCAGGTAACCTTCGTCAAGAACCCAAAATACCACTGGGCACCAGCCACCGCTAAACATCAGGGGCCAGCTTATCTTGACCGCGTCACCTATCGCTTCCTGCCAGAATCCTCGGTGCGAACTGGCGCGCTATTGTCTGGCCAGGTGGATGCCATTGAAGGGATTTCCGGCAACGATGCCGGTGAGTTCAAAGACAACAGCGATTTCACCTACCAGCACGCGCTCAATACCGGTACGCCGTACTCGCTGTTCCTCAACGTCGAATACGGTCCGACCCAGGATGTGAAAGTGCGTCAGGCACTGTTGCAGGGGCTGGAAATCGACCCGCTGCTGAAATCAGTGTATCGCGGTGAACGTACGCGCGCATGGGGCATTACTTCGCCAATTGATCCGTTGTACAACAATGAATTAGAAGGTAAATACGGCAATAACCCGGATGCTGCTAACAAGCTGCTGGATGAAGCGGGCTGGCAAACGCGTGACAGCGAAGGCTTCCGCACTAAAAATGGCGAACGCCTGCGCATTGAACTGATTCAGGCACAGGCCACGGTGCGTGACCAGCGAGACGTGTTGTTACAGGCGATTCAGGCACAGGCGCGTCAACGTTTAGGCATCGACCTCAAGCTCAACTATGTGGATTCCGGCACCTATGCGGACGTGCGAAAAAGCGGCAAATTCGGCACCATTGCTAACTCCAACACGCCGACCGATGGCGTAGATATTGAGAATCACTATCGGCCGATAGCCCAGGGGGGGGCGATTAACTACAGTCGCGTCAACGATGCCAGTATCAATACCTTGCTGGATAAGGCGGCCGCAACGCTGGACCTGCAACAGCGCCGTCAGTTCTACAGTGAACTGCAACAGCGCGCACTGCCGCAGCTGGCCTTAGCGGTTCCGCTGTACGAACCGGAAGATCAATTGGCCACCGCCAGCTATGTGCACGGTTATGGGTTCCGCAGTTATAAACAGATGCCGGAAAGCGTTTACGATGTGTGGTTAAGCAAACACTGATCCATAAAAACGATTTGTAGCGGCATGATTTATTGCGCGTGTATGAAAAGCAGCTTTAATGCTCATCGGCGCGCGATAAATTTTGCCGCTATGCTGCATGCCGAATAATCGAGGGTGTTATTTCCCACAATTAACAAATCGATTGCCACTATTCTCGTTTTACTTTAATTCCCCGGATTTCAATAATTCCCTGAAGATTAATTCAGGAAACCCGCAGATGAGCCAATCTATTCAGGTCGCAACCCCCGACGATGCCGAAGAAATATTTGCCCTGTTACAACGGGCGTACGCCTCGCTGGTGGCGCTGGATGTGCATTTCACCATCTCGCAGGGCAACGTGGAGCAAGTCCGTCGTGTCATTGAACAGGAAACGGTGCTGGTGCTGCGCAAATGGAAGCGAGCAGTGGCGACCGTGACGGTACGTTTTTCATGGCAGCAAGAGACGGATGCGCCTTCTTCATTACCGTTTATCCACTGGTTTGCTGTGGACCCCGATTACAAGGGGCAGGGTTATGGCCGTGAAATCATCAGCTACGCCGAAGACACACTGCTGAAACAGACACTGAAAGCGCCAGGTGTCTATCTGGCGACGGCCACTAAACATCCATGGCTGAGCGAGCTTTATCTGCGTCGTGGCTATCAGCCTTTCTATCACCGAACCAATGCATTGGGCGAAGCTCTGGTGTTCCTGAAAAAGGAATTCCACCCGCAGCCCATCGCCAATATTGCCTGATTTACCGCAGTTAAAATAACAGGGACATTATGAAAGCGAATTCAATCACGCTCGCACTGGGGCTGGCGTGCCTGTTGATCACGACGGCGACGTTGGCCGCAGAACAACCGCGCAGTGGCGGTTCACTCACCTATGGCGTAGAAACTGAACCGGCACCGTTAAACCCGCAGTTAAATGGGCAGTCAAAAGCTGAAGTCACACTGCGTAATGTGTGGGAATCACTGCTGGCGCGCCGCACCGATGGCAGTTTTGTGCCGTGGCTGGCGACGGATTACGAAGTAAGCCCGGACGCGAAAACCTATCGATTCACGCTGCGTCCTGACGTCACTTTCTCGAACGGTGAGAAACTGAATAGCCGCGCGGTGGCGGACAACTTCCGCCAGGTTCAGGATCCAAAATACTGCGCCGGAACCAGCATTTGCGCCCTGAGCGCACGCATTGCCAGCGTTGAGACACCCGATAACGACACCGTGGTGATCACCCTAAAAGAGGGTTATGCGCCATTCCTCTCGTTTGCCGCAAAGCTGCAGATTCTGGCTCCCGCTAGCTGGCACTCCCCACAGCTCAAAGCGGGCGGTAAAGATATCGCCGGGACCGGACCTTTTATCATCGAAAGCTACGAAAAGGGGCAGCAGCTAACACTGGTGCGCAATCCACACTACAACTGGGCTCCGGCGACGGCACATCACCAGGGTCCGGCATATCTGGAACGGGTGACGTACCGCTTCCTGCCAGAATCCTCGGTACGTACCGGCGCGTTGCTTTCCGGACAGTTGGATGTGATTGAAGGCATCTCGGGGAATGATGCCAGCGAGTTTAAAGACAGTGCGGATTTCACCTATCAGCACGCCCTCAACACCGGTACACCCTATTCGTTATTTCTCAACGTGGAGTATGGCCCTACGCAGGATGTGAAGGTGCGTCAGGCGCTGCTACAAGGGTTGGATATCGATCCGTTGCTGAAGTCGGTGTATCGCGGCGAACGTACCCGAGCGTGGGGCATCACCTCACCCGTGGACCCGCTCTACAACAACGATCTGGAAGGGCAGTACGGCAACAACCCGACGGCGGCCAATAAACTGCTCGATGATGCAGGATGGCAAACGCGTGATAGTGACGGTTTCCGCGCCAAAGCGGGTCAGCGCTTGAGCATTGAAGTAATTCAGGCGCAGGCCACGGTGCGCGATCAGCGTGATGTGTTGCTACAGGCGATTCAGGCACAGGCACGTCAACGTCTCGGTGTCGAAATCAAACTGCGTTATGTCGATTCCGGCACCTATGCCGAGGTGCGTAACAGCGGCCACTTCGGTTCTATCGCTAACTCAAATACCGAAACCGACGGTATCGACATTGAAAACCACTACCGCCCGGTCAATGCCGGCGGGGCGATCAACTACAGCCGGGTAAATAGTCAGGAAATTAACGGCTGGCTCGATCAGGCTGCCGCCACCCTGGATATCAACCAACGCCGCAAGTTCTACAGCCAGCTGCAACACTACGCACTGGCGCAGCAGGCTTTGGCGATTCCGTTGTATGAACCGGAAGACCAGATTGCGGCAGCCCGCTATGTGCAGGGTGCAGGTTTCCGCAGTTATAAGCAGATGCCGGAGAACGCTTACGACATCTGGCTAAGTGACCATTAATCAGGAGGCGAAGATGAGTCTGGAAAGCATCGTAACCCGCGCACCACGACCGCGTAAGCCGGCCCTTTGGCGCGGTGAACTGTCGCGCCGCATTATCGGCCGCTTGCTGGGAGGTGTGCTGGTGCTGTGGGCTGCCGTCTCACTGGCCTTCCTCGGTGTGCATTTAGCACCCGGTGATATCGTCAGCTTGCTGATTGGTGAGCAGGTACGCACCCCGGCGATTGAAGCAGCGATCCGAGCCGAATGGGGGCTGAACGAGCCGCTGTGGTGGCAGTATCTGCACTACCTGTGGCGAGTACTGCACGGCGATTTTGGCCGTTCCTACATGCTCAACACAGAAGTCAGCCATCTGCTGGCGACCCAGCTGTGGCCGACCATCAAGCTCACGCTGGCGGCACTGCTGGTGAGCATTATTTTCGCCGTGGCCGTTGCTGTGGGAACGGCACATCGCCGTATCGGGCGCCGTGTTGCCAACAGCGTTGAGCTACTGCTGGCGTCCACGCCTTCTTTCTGGATGGGCATCGTATTGCTGTTTATTTTCAGCTTCACGCTGCGCTGGTTCCCGGTGGCTGGCGATCGATCGTTATCTTCGCTGGTGTTGCCCGCGCTGGCGCTGGGACTGGCACAAGGTGCGGTGGTTGCACAGCTGCTGCGACGTGAACTGGAGCGCGCTTTGGATGCCCCGTTCACACTGACACTGCGCGCCTGGGGCGTGGGGGAAACCACCATACGTTTACGCCATGCGCTGCGGCATGCCGCATTACCGGCGGTGACCTTAACCGGCTGGCTGGTGGGGGGCTTGCTGAGCGGCGCGGTGATTACGGAACAGGTGTTTGGTCGCCCAGGCCTCGGCAAGCTGACCGTTGATGCCGTGTTAGCCAAAGACCTGCCCGTGGTGCTGGCGGTGGCGATTCTCTCGGCGCTGATCTACGTGGTGATGAGTACGCTGGTCGATATCCTGTCGTTGTGGATCGACCCGCGTCTGCGTGGGGAGAACAAATCATGATTGCCGCACTGCAAAGGCTACCCGCCACATTACCCAGCGCTGTCTGGCTGGCACTGCTTTACCTGGTTTTACTCGCCATCGCGGTAATAGCACCAGGTGTGCTCACCCACAGCGATCCGCTGTTAGCCGATCCGGTCAATGCCCAGTTGCCACCTTCCGCCACACATTGGCTGGGCACCGATCAGCTTGGACGCGATCTGCTGACTCGCGTCATTTACGGTAGCCGCTATTCGCTGTTGATCAGCGTAGCCGCCATGGCCCTGGCGGTGGTGTTTGGCACCTTACTGGGTCTGCTTGCCGCGCTGGCGCGTGGTGTGATCGATGAGCTGTTAAGCCGTGCGGTGGACGTGATCTCCGCCTTTCCGGATCTGCTGCTGGCACTGATGCTGATCGCCTTTACCGGACCGGGCACCAATAATCTGATCATTGCACTTGGCGTGGCGTCGGTGCCGCGTTTTGCCCGCGTGGTGCGTGCACAAACCTATACGGTGATGACCTCTGGCTACGTCGAGCAGGCGCGCACATTTGGCTTGTCACGCTTCACTTTGATCACTCGCCATATTTTGCCACATGCCATCGCGCAAGTGCCGGCCTTGGCCACGTTGGGTCTCGGCACTGCCATTATCGGCACCGCCGGATTGAGCTTTCTCGGCATGGGGCCGCAACCGCCGACCGCCGAATGGGGCTTGATGCTGGCGGAAGGGCGTAACTATCTGCGCAATGCCTGGTGGATTGCCGTATGGCCGGGGGTATTTATCACCCTGACGGTGATTGCGGTGAACACGCTGGGCCGCTATTGGCAGGCCCGTTTTGAAGGGAGAAGCGCATGAGCCAGCCATTTATTGATATTCAAAATCTCAGCATTCGCTTTGGCCCACAGCAGGTGGTGAAAAATCTCAACCTACAGGTATGGCCAGGTGAATCCGTGGCGCTGGTAGGGGAATCTGGATCGGGTAAAACCCTGACCGCACGCAGTTTGCTTGGCCTGTTGCCCGAGGGGGCGGAGATCAGTGCAGAGCGCTTCATGATTGATGGTCGCGATATGCGCAAGGCTAACCGCGCTGACTGGCGCGCACTACGCGGTCGGCGCATCGGTTATGTATTGCAGGATGCGCTGGTTTCACTCGATCCGTTGCGCCGGATTGGACAACAGCTGAGTGATGCACTGAATGCCGCTGGGCATCGTGAAGGGATTGAGGAGAAGAGTCTGTCCCTGCTGAAAGCGGCAGGTATTCATGATGCCGAGAGTCGCCTGGCGCGCTATCCGCACCAACTCTCCGGTGGCCAGCGCCAGCGCGCGTTGATTGCCACGGCATTGGCGGGCAGTCCGATGCTCTTGATTGCTGACGAACCCACCACCGCGCTGGATATGACCGTGCAGCGTCAGATTTTGCAGCTGCTGGCACAACGCCGTCGCGAGGGTCATGGCCTGCTGCTGATCAGCCACGACCTGGCGGTGGTGGCTGAGCTGGCGGATCGTGTGCTGGTGATGCGTGATGGCGAAGTGGTAGAGCAGGGTGAGAGCGGCCCGCTGCTGCAACGCCCTCAGCATGCCTGGACGCAACGCCTGTTGCGCGCGGTGCCAACACCGACCACCCGTGGGTTGCGGCTCAGTGCTGCAGAACCCACGCCGCTGCCGCCACGTCCACAGCCGGGTCATGCACCGTTGCTGCAGGGTATTAACCTGAATAAAGCCTATGGCGATCGGCAGGTGCTGAACAACATCAATTTCACACTGCATGCCGGGGAAACTTTGGGTGTGGTCGGAGAATCTGGATCGGGCAAAACCTCGTTAGTGAAAGTGGTGATGGGCTTAACCGAACCCGATAGCGGCACGCTGCAACTTGAAGGCGAACGCTGGGACCGCCTGCCAGAGAAAGCCCGTCGCGCGCGCCGTGCGCGTTTACAACTGATCGCGCAGGACCCGTTCAGCTCTTTCGATCCACGCTACACGGTCGAGAAAATCATCGGTGAAAGTCTCGACAGCGTGGGGATTTATGGCGACGCACGGCGTCAGCGCGTGCGGCAACTGCTGGATGAAGTGCAGCTTGGCGATCGCTTTCTGCAACGCTATCCACAACAGCTGTCAGGTGGGCAACGGCAACGCGTGGCGATTGCCCGCGCCTTCGCCCCCAATCCGGCACTGTTAGTGGCGGATGAACCCGTCAGCGCATTGGATGTGTCGGTGCAGGCACAGGTGCTGGATCTGCTGGCAGAGATGCAGGCCGAGCATGGCACCGCACTGCTGTTTATCTCTCACGACCTTGGCGTGATCCAGCATCTGGCGGATCGCGTGCTGGTGATGCAAAACGGTCAAATCGTCGAAAGCGGGGCGCTAACGCAAGTCTTTGCCGCCCCACAGCATCCGTGGACACAAAAACTACTTCAGGCGCTGCCGGTCATCCCTGACTGGCAGCCCGCACACGTATAAGAGGAGCACGACATGAGTCAGACACAACGCCAGCTGCGGTTAGGCGCCATCATCCAGGGTGTATCCGGCAATATGTCGGCATGGCGTCATCCTGACGCGGTGGCGGATGCCAGCATCAATGTGGATTACGTGCTGGATCTGGCGCGCAAAGCCGAACAAGCAAAGATCGATTTTCTTTTCGTTGCCGATGGCTTGTACATTACACCCCAGTCAATCCCGCATTTCCTTAACCGCTTTGAGCCAATAACGCTGCTCTCGGCGTTATCGCTGGTGACGAAAAACATCGGATTAGTGGCGACACTTTCCACCTCGTATAGCGAGCCGTTTACCGTAGCACGTCAGTTTGCCAGCCTCGATCATCTCAGTCATGGGCGCACGGGCTGGAATGTGGTGACTTCCCCGCTGGAAGGTTCCGCGAAAAACTTTTCCCGTGCGACGCACCCTGAGCACGATGAGCGCTACCGTGTGGCCAGCGAATATCTTCAGGTGGTGAAAGGGCTGTGGGACTCGTGGGAAGAAGGTGCTTTTGTGCGCGACAAAGCCAGCGGGCAGTTCTTTGACGCGAGCAAACTGCATACTCTGAATCACAAAGGTCAATACTTTGCGGTTCAGGGGCCGCTCAACGTCGGGCGCTCACCGCAGGGACGCCCCATCGTGTTTCAGGCAGGCGCTTCGGAAGCGGGGAAAGCCTTTGCGGTAGAAGCAGCGGATGCGATATACACCCGCCAGGAGACGCTGGAAGAGGCACGAGAATTCCGTGAAGACGTGCGCCGTCGCTTAGTGGCGCGCGGCCGTGATGCCGATGATATTCGTGTGTTCCAGGGCATCAGTGTGATCATTGGTGACACCGAACAGGAAGCTGAGCAGCGTTACCAGCAAACCGCCGAGTTGGTGACCATCGATAAAGCGCTGGAGTATTTGGGCCGTTATTTTGAACACCATGACTTCAGCCAATATGCGTTGGATGAACCCTTCCCGGAGATTGGCGATCTCGGCGCAAACAGCTTCCGCAGCACCACCGATAAGATTAAGCAGAGTGCGCGCCAGCGCGGTTTAACCTTGCGTCAGGCCGCGCTGGAGGAAGCCACTCCGCGTCCGAGTTTCCTCGGCACTGCACAGCAGGTGGCAGACGGACTAGCGCAGTGGTTCCTTGCAGGTGCAACCGACGGCTTTATCGTACGCGGCGGCACACCGAATGCCTTTGATGATTTTGTTGAACAGGTGATCCCGCTGCTGCAGGCGCGCGGTATTTACCGCACCGAGTATGAAGGGGAAACCTTGCGTGCGAACCTGGGATTAGCCGAGCCGGAGAACCAGTTTGCCGCCCAGCGCCGTTCGCAGGTGGCGTAATAATCTGTTAAAGCGCCGCACAAGGTGTCGCGGCGCGATTTATCGCGCATCATTTAACCGCAGGGCACCAGACAGACATACAAAATATCTGGTCGCTAACCCTCCTATCACAACGCCGTCACACCGTATTCCGCTGCCTGATCTTCCCACGCTTGCACCTCATCGTAGAATGCGCGTTCTGGCACCGCAAAACCGCTGATCAGGCTCTGTGCCAGCAACGGCTGATACTTCTTATCCGTAGTGAGTTCGGTCAGGGCGCTGCGCAAATGCTCAAGGGTGGCGGCATCTGTTTTCGCGGAGGTGATCAGTGGCAGGGCGGCGCACAGCGGGGTTTCGCCGATGATCTCTAACCCGGCCAATTCTTCAGGATGGTGAGCACGCAGCAGTGCCCAGGTGATGCAATCGATCGCCGCAATATCCGCACGCTGTTCACGCAGCGCGGACAAAGACTGACGATGACTGCCACTCAGCAGCGTCGTACTAAAGAACGTGCCAGCGCGAGCCAGTGGGGCGATCACATAGCGCAGTGAGTTATAGCCTGAGTGCGAATCCTCGCTGTTGCACACCGCGCGACGACCGCGAAAATCACGCAAAGTGAGATCCTCATCCTCCTTACGCGCCACCAACCAACTGCGATAGCGTAATCCCTCGCAACCCTGTGCGCTGGATTGAAATGCCCCAACCAGTTGCACATCAGGCAGCAAAGCGACCAGCGGATAGCCGCAGGTTTGGCTCAACAGCACATTGTCGTCGCGCCAGTGGGGTAAGAGATCGTTGTGCCACTCAACCTCAGCCAGCACGTCGCGTTGGGTCAACAGCGTCGTTAGCGCTGTGGTCAGGCCAAGCGTCGTCGGATGATGGATGTCGTACATTGGCAATGAAATGATCGGCATGCTGTGCATCCTTGTTCGTTCCCGGATGGGCGTTTACATCGACCGGTTTGCGCCAGAAGCGCAGCAACCACTCGCCATAACCGGCGACGCGGAAACCGTGATTGCGCTGATGGTAGCCGTCGCGATACAGCAAATAGACTTTGCGCAGGCCGTACCATGGCAAACCGGGCAGATCGTGATGTACAGAATGATAGTTGAGATTCAGAAATAGCAAACGCCACGGCCACGCGGCTTCGTTGTTAACAGAACGTGCCAGTGGCGCCTCTTCTGCGCGATGTTCGTAAAAGGAGCGTACTTTCGTCAGTGCCAGCGCTGGATAACTGACCGCAACCACAAACCACAGCGGCGACAATCCTTGCTGCTGCATCCAGTAAAAAAGCCCAGCCAGCAGCGTCAAATGAATTACCCACATTGAAACCGCGGCACGGCCCCGCGCCAGCAGCATCATTTTCAGCGTAGCCACGATATCCAGCAACGGTGCTAACAGCAAACGACCGGGAAAGGTATTACGCAGATGGATGACGCGCTGTTGCCACGGTTTGAGCTGCGCCCAGCGTTCCGGTGACAGGTAATAGGTTTCCGGGTCCTCATCCGGTTCGGTCAGAGTGTGATTACGATGATGGGCCAGATGCGAATCACGATACAGCCCATAGGGGTACCACACCGCCAGCGGCAGAATGCCAAACAGCTGGTTGAGCCGTGGGAAGCGCGTGGGATGTCCATGGATCAGCTCATGTTGCAGCGACATATACCAGGTGGTCAACACGATCAGCAGCAGGGTAGTCACGAACAGTCCCAGCGTTTGCCAGTAAATCACGCAGGCGAACCAGCCGCCGTACACCGTCACCATCAAAGCCCAGGTGGGCAGTTCACTGCGCCACAGCCAGCTGCGGCCCAGTTGATGCACCACTTCGCGCTGCTGTGCGTTGATATAGTCGTTTGCCATGCGGATACCCTAAACCTGCAAAACCGGGAAAATTCTGCGCACGATGATTGATCACCGTGATAAACACAAAGACCGTGTTTTTATGACTTATGCAAAAAAGTTGATGAAGCGCGCGAAAACTATTGGCTATCAGTCACCTCTTGCGTGGCGTAACCTTTCTCCATCGAAACGTAATGCATCACGTGCGGGCCAGTGCGGCCCCCCTGGAGAATTTCACTATGAAAAAGATTGGCTTCTTGTCCTTTGGTCACTGGACCCCGTCATCGCAGTCAGCGACCCGTTCCGCTCAGGATGTTTTACTGCAATCCATCGATTTAGCCGTGGCGGCGGAAGAGCTGGGCGCGGATGGCGCCTACTATCGCGTACACCACTTTGCGCGTCAGTTAAGCTCGCCTTTCCCACTGCTGGCGGCAGTCGGTGCCAAAACCAACCGCATTGAAATAGGTACTGGCGTAATCGATATGCGCTATGAGAACCCGCTGTACATGGCGGAAGATGCCGGTGCGGCAGATCTGATTTCTAACGGACGCTTGCAGCTGGGATTAAGCCGCGGCTCCCCGGAGCAGGTGATCGAAGGCTATCGTTACTTTGGTTTTAACCCGAAAGAGGGCGAAACTGATGCTGATATGGGACGTCGCCATACTGAGGAACTGCTGGAAGTGCTGCGCGGTGAAGGTTTTGCCAAACCGAATCCGCAGCCGATGTTCCCAAATCCGCCGGGCCTGCTCCGTCTGGAGCCGTTCTCAGAAGGCCTGCGTGAGCGCATCTGGTGGGGTTCCGGTTCAAATGCAACCTCAGTTTGGGCAGCACAGCAGGGCATGAACTTGCAAAGTTCGACGCTGAAGGATGATGAAACCGGCGAGCCGTTCCATATTCAGCAGGCGAAACAGATTCGTGCCTACCGTGAAGCCTGGAAAGCGGCTGGACACCAGCGTGAACCGCGTGTTTCAGTGAGCCGCAGTATCTTTGCGCTGACTAATGATATTGACCGTGCTTACTTTGGTCGCAGTGGCCAGGATCAAGACTCTGTGGGCTTCCTTGATGAGAAAACCCGTGCCATCTTCGGTCGCAGCTATGCAGCAGAGCCAGAGCTGCTGATTAAACAGCTGGCGCAGGACGAAGGGATTGCCGAAGCCGATACGCTGTTGCTCACTATCCCGAACCAGTTGGGTGTCGATTACTGTGCGCATGTGATGGAAAGCATCCTGACCCATGTGGCACCTGAGCTGGGCTGGCGTTAAACCTTAAAAGGCGCACTTTTTGAAGTGTGCCTTTTCTTAACCATCACCTTAATCAGTATATAAATCTAACTTAAATTAAAAGATAACTCTGGTAACCCCGAGCATTGCAATTTAGGGTTATTGGAGTTATCTTTCTGCTTTCAGGACGAAGCAGAGAATGGACATGGATAGCAGGTCATTAATGGCTGAGATCAAGGCCGATGGTTGGGAGCTGATTCGGATTAACGGTAGCCATCATCATTTTGTGCATCCTACCAAGAAAGGTCTGGTAACGATTCCGCACCCCAAAAAAGATCTGCCGATTAAGACGGTAAAAAGCATCCGTAAACAGGCCGGGCTTGCAGTTCATTAAACTGAGAGAGGTATTCCTTATGTTCTATCCGATTGCGATTGAAGCGGGTGATGAAAGCACGGCGTTTGGTGTCACGGTTCCTGATTTACCTGGCTGCTTTTCAGCCGGAGATACGCTGGAAGAAGCGGTAAAAAACGCGAGAGAAGCCATTATTGGTCATCTGGAATTGATGGTTGAGTTGGAGCAGGATATTCCCGCGGTTTCAGAGTTAAAAAGCGTGATGAAAAATCCCGCCTATACAGGTTATGTTTGGGTGTTGGTAGAAGTAGATGTCACACGCATTTTAGGTGGTTCAGAGAAGATTAATGTCACTCTGCCGAAGTTGTTAATTGACCGGATTGACCGTTGTGTCGCTACCCATCCGGAATTTAAAACCCGTTCAGGTTTTCTGGCTCAGGTGGCACTAGAACGAATTGCCAAAACTCGCGAGTAAACTGTTGGCAAATAAGGGCCTCCGCAATATTGCAGAGGCCCGTATTTGTGAGCCGCATGCCTCAGGCGTTTCTGAGGCGATAATGTTAATTGACCCCTAACTCCCACCACAGTTTATCCAGCGCATAGTAGCGGTCGCGTTCGCTTTCGGGCTGGTTGAGATCGCGCTTCCACGGCTTAGCCAAAATAAAGTGAAGATTCTTCACTTCATCCTCTTTCCACATCACGCTGTGCTGGAACGGCAGCGTTTTCAACGCGTTGTAGATATATGGCAGCGGCAGCCAGCGATGCTCAAACACTTCATTGAGCAAATCCTGTTCAGAGAACGGATAGCGGCGTAAATCCGTGATGGCCGCAACTTTTTGCTGCAACCAGCTAAATACGCCTTGATCCGGCTCCAGTACTAAAAAGCCGCCATTCAGATAGCGATCAAGGTTAGCGGGTGCCGCTTCACCGCGATCCTGCCAGGTATAATGGCAGTTCTCCGGTTGCCAGCTGGCGGGATAGCTGGCGATTTTGTTGGGATTACAGCGACAGGCGTGGCAGGCAGCCAGCGCGTGATCTCCGAGATCCAGCGTGAACAGCTCATCCATGTTGCGCAGCACCAGCATATCCGCGTCCAAAAACACCACGCGCTCGCAGCCCGTCAGTTCCCATGCCCGCAATTTGCTCCACACCTCGCCAAATTGGGCTGAGGCATAATGCTGTTCTAGCTCGGCATTCGGCATCAGGGGTTCAACGGGATGAATCACGCATCCCAGTTCCTGCAAGGCCTCACGTGTTTCGGTATCAATGGTATCGGTCACCATCACAATCAATGGCCATGCAGTTTCACTGCGTTTTAATGAACGGTGCAGTGCTTTCACGCCGATAAAATAGTCGGGCTGCGTCAGAAGTGTTACCCAGGCGTACATAAATCTCCCCCGTCAAAATTTAATCAAATAAAGCCGTGACATAGTCATTGCTAAAACGACACTGCGGATCGAGCTGTTCACGCACCGCGCGGAAGGCATCCCACTGCGGATAAATTTCACGCCAGCTGTAGCGCTGTGGATCGTAATATTTGCCCCAGTGCGGTCGCCCACCTTCTGCGGCCAGCAATTTCTCCACTTCGGTGAGGAAGTGCAGGCCTTCCTGGGACAGCGAACCGTCATCGGCGTAATAGACCACGAAGCCAAAGAAACAGGTCGGCTGCTGATAAGCCGGGCTGAGCCAGGCTTCGGACGCGCCGGTGCAGCGCAGGATGATGGGGTAGTGCATGTGCGGATGATTCTCCGTATACCAGGCTTTGATTTTGCTGATAATCTCCGGGGTTCTGTCCAGCGGCACGCCAATTTCAACATTGATTTGCGGCACGGCAATACCGCGACAAAACAGCTGGTAGATATCGCCGCTCAGGTCGGTGAAATCGCGAAAACGCGTTACCGTACGGAACTGTTTGCCGCCTTTACCTTCGATCTGCGTATCACGATGCATGTGCGCCAGCGTCTGATCGATGGTGTCATTCAGACTGCTGTCGGTATCCTCGCCATGCTCGATCACCTCGCCGCCATTGGCGTGCCACGCCTGAACATCTGCTTCACTGGCGGGGTTGGCATTCCAGACGTGCATCAGGTTGTCATCCACAAACCACCAGGCTTTGCTCAGCTCATATTGTTGATTCCAGTGCGGCAGATCCTGCTCCAGGGTATCGGCAGACACCGCGAATTTATGACAGGTAAACAGGCGAAACGGCTCAGTGCGCATCGTTATGGCGGTCACAATCCCCAGTGAGCCTAATGAGGTTTGCGCCGCAGGGAAATCGCTATCGCCACGTTGAAACTCCCGCACGCTGCCGTCGGCCATGACCATACGGATGCTTATCACTTCATCCGCCAGTGAACTCTGGTCCAGTCCCTGGCCGTGAGTGCCCGTTGCTATCGCGCCCGCCAGCGTCTGCACGGATATCACGCCAGGCGAACAGCCTAACATGCGATTGCGTGCGGTGAGGGCGTCGAACACCTGCTGCAGCAGCGTGCCTGCCGCGAAAGTGATGCTGCTCTCATCTTCTCCCAATACACCTTGCATGGCGCTAAGATCGAGTAACAAATCGTCAGTATTCACACACAGCATGCGGCCGGGTGATAAACGGCTGCCAATCACGCGCACTTTGCCTGTTGACGAACTCAGTAGCTGTTGCAGTTCGGCTTCGTTTTGCGGCTGATGGACTTGTTCACGCTGGCCCACCACCGTGTTTTGCGCCCAGTTCCACAGCGCACTGTCGTGCTCGGTATTTTGTGGGTTGCGAAGGGGATAAAGGAGGGAATCTCTATTCACTACGGCGTTCCTTATTCTGAGGTCTGTGACGGTCCCAAAGCTTTAAGCGTAGACCATCACAGCACTGCCCAGGTTTAAGGCGCCTTGCAGATGTAGCGCAGCGTTGCGGTCACGGCCAGTTGGCGGTTACGACGGATGCTGTCCTCTTCCGTATCTTCAGGAGTGAACAGGAAATGGAAGGTGTAACGGTTGGCGACGTGGTGCACACAGATACTGCTTAGCAAGCGGTGTACATCCACGGTATTTAGGCCATCCATAAAGATGCCTTGCTGCTGACCGCGCGTCAGGATGTCATCCAGCAGGTCCAGTGTACTTTTGTTCAGTGCTTTGATGCGCTCGGACTGCACGATGTAGCGTCCGCGCAACAAGTTTTCCGTACACACCAGGCGCATAAAATCTTGATGAGTGGCGTGATAATCGAAGCTGGCTTCGACCAGTTTAATCATCGCCTGCTCGGGCTCCATCTTTGCCAGATTCAGCCCGGTTTCATGTTCGCGAATCGCCTGATACACCTGCTCCAGCACCTCAATATACAGCTTCTCTTTATTGACGAAGTGGTACACCACCATGCGTTTGGTGGTTTGCGCATGTTCAGCGATCTGCTCAAGGCGTGCACCCTGCATGCCAAACTCGGCGAAGGTCTTTAGGGCACCGGCAAGGATGCGTTTTTTTAGCCCTTCCGGGTCATTTTTACGTTTCGTTGTAGTGTCCGACATAGCGCTCAATACAGGTCAATCAAAACGGCATGGTATCACAGCCACTCTCTCACTTGTGGCGATGCGAGCGGCTGCGCGTTTTTATTCTTTTCAGGAATAGCATTCCTGGATAAATCATAATGCAGGAATAAGCATCTGCGTATACTGCGGCTAACTGTTCATCACAGCCGTCGGTTTTACCTGACGCCATAATAACGATGAGGAAATAACTATGCACACACACCTGGCATCTGCCAAAAATAAATCCTTGTTCACCGCTAACGCTTTACTGCTGGCGAGCACTAAAGGCACTGGCGAAACGGCCTGGTAAGGATTAAGCATGACGATTTTCTCAGGAGCCGAAGCACCCTTTAGCACGTTGACGCGTGGCGTGGTAGAGAATGCACAAGACCGTGAACGCTTTGCTCGCGAAAGCGGCAGTGTGGTGCGCTTACAGGGTGTTTCACGTCGCTTTGGCCAAACTCAGGCGCTGCGCAATATTTCACTGACGGTGCAGAAGGGGGAAATTCTCGGCCTGATCGGCCGCAGTGGTGCGGGCAAATCGACGTTGATTCGCTGTCTGAACGGACTTGAGCATCCTGATCAAGGCGTCATTGAAATCGAAGGCCGGAAAATTACCGGCCTGTCGGAAAAACAACTGCAATCGGTGCGCAGCCGCGTCGGTATGGTGTTCCAGCATTTCAATCTGCTGTCGGCCAAAACCGTGTCACAAAACGTGGCGCTGCCGCTGAAAATTGCCGGTCTGGATAAGGTGCAGCGTGCACAGCGCGTGACGGAACTGCTGGGACTGGTCGGTCTGACGGATAAGGCGCATCACTATCCGGCGGCGCTGTCGGGCGGACAGAAACAGCGTGTCGGCATTGCCCGCGCACTGGCGGCAAGCCCGGCGCTGCTGCTGTGTGATGAAGCAACCTCTGCGCTCGATCCTGAAACCACCCGTTCCATTCTTGCCTTGCTGAAATCGCTCAATCAAAAGCTGGGCATCACTATTCTGCTTATCACTCACGAAATGGAAGTCATCAAGTCGGTGGCACACCGCGTGGCGGTGATTGATGCGGGGGAGATCATTGAGCAGGGCCCGGTGTGGCAGGTGTTCGCCCATCCGCAATCCGAACTGACACGCACCTTGTTGCGGGGTTTGCTGCCGCAGCTACCGGAAGCGTTGGCCGCACGAGTTACCGAGCAGAGGCAGGGGGAAGCCATCTACAGCGTGCACTTTGCTGGCGAAGACGCGCAGGGCGATCTGCTGACCCGTTTCGCCGCGGCGTTGCCGGGCAAATTCCGCTTACTACAGGGCGGCATCGACCATATTCAGCACTACGCCGTAGTGCGTTTCTTTATCGCGCTTCCGGTCGCCAACGTGTCCGATGAGCAACAGATTCTCAGCTGGCTGCGCGGGCAGCAGGCGCAAGTGGAGTTAGTCGGTTATGTCGCCAGTAATGATTGATTTATTGCTCAACGCGTTGGGCGAAACGTTATTAATGACGCTGATTTCAGGGTTGTTTTCGCTGGTGACCGGCTTACCGTTGGGGTTGATTCTGGTGATAACCAGCGCGGGCGGCATTGCAGAACATCGCGCGATTAACCGGGTGTTAGGTCTGGTAATCAACGGTTTTCGCTCACTGCCGTTCATTATTTTGCTGGTGGCGCTGATACCGTTTACCCGCTTTCTGGTCGGCACGTCACTGGGGACCTGGGCGGCGATTGTTCCGCTGTCGATCACCGCAACGCCCTATTTTGCTCGCGTGGCAGAGGTCTCGCTGCGTGATGTGGATCGCGGTCTGATTGATGCGGTGCGCGCAATGGGGGCCAGCAAGCTACGTATCGTCTGGGATGTCCTGATTCCTGAAGCGCTGCCCGGCATACTCTCGGGGTTTGTGGTGACGCTGGTGGCATTGATCGGCGCATCAGCGATGGCCGGGGCGATTGGTGCGGGCGGGCTGGGAGACCTGGCAATCCGCTACGGTTATCAACGCTTTGAAACTTCAGTGATGATTGCGGTGATCGCTGTGTTGATTGTGCTGGTGTGTGGCATTCAGTGGGTTGGCGATCGACTGGTGCAGTACATCGATAAGCGACACTAGTTTTCGCGCGATACATTGCCTGTCTACCGACTTTTAGGCGCTGCGAACTGTAGATTATGCCCAGCACGCTAACCATTTTCACGCTGCAGCCTTCAGGCAGCCTAATTCGGGCGTGGCAGGCTCGCGCCGCTGCGAAATAACCGTAGCGGCGCAATTTGTGAAGTGAACCCGAAATCAGTTGTGCCTTTTCCCGCAATCCTTATCACTATTTCTTGATAAACATCAGCAGGTAACGCGCTTAGAGTGAGGGCATTCGATTGCCTTGATTCAGGAGACTTCGTTATGCCGCTGAACACCCTTCAGCTTACGCTGGAAACCCATCTCGAACAGCACAACGCCGCGTATATTGCAGTGGCGAAATCGATCTTTGCTAAGCCGGAAACCGGTAACAACGAATACTTTGCCAGTGAGCAGTTGACGCGATTGCTTACTGAGCAGGGCTTTGAAGTGACGCGCAACGTTGCGGGTCATGAGACCGCGTTCTACGCGGTGAAAGCCAGCAGTAAGCCGGGGCCAACCGTTGCCTTCCTGGCAGAATACGATGCGCTGATCGGCATCGGCCATGCCTGCGGACACAACCTGATCGGCACCACCAGCGTCGCAGCAGCTATTACGCTGTCTCAGGTACTGGAACAAACCGGCGGTCGTGTTGTGGTGTTAGGGACGCCAGCGGAAGAGGGCGGGCTGGCGGGTCCCGGCGGACCCAAAGGCAATGTGAAGAAGCGTTTTGTCGAAGCCGGGCTACTCGATGACGTCGATGTGGCGCTGATGGTGCATCCCTCAGGTAAAACGCGCCTCACCGAATCGACGCTGGCGAACAATCATCTCTACTTCCATTTCTATGGCAAACCTTCGCACGCAGCCAGTGCGCCGCATGAAGGTATTAATGCGCTGGATGCGCTGGTGCTGCTGTACAACGGCATCAGTGTTTTGCGCCAGCAGTTGCCGGATGGCGTGCGCGTACACGGAATTATCACCAATGGCGGCCAGGCACCGAACGTCATTCCGGAATACGCCTCGGCGCACTACTACATTCGTGCCGATAGCCGCGAGGTGGTGGAGTCTCTTGAACCTAAGCTAAGAGCGATCGCAGAAGGGGTGGCGCTGGCGACGGGCGCTCGCGTAGAGATAGACCATCAAATTGGTCCGCGTGATTTCAAACTCAATCCCGCACTGGATGTCTTGTTGCTGGAGGAGTTACGTGCGGCGGGTGAGCAGGTCGATCTCTCGCCGCAGCGCAATAAAGTCTCAACTGATGCCGGGGACATCAGCCATGCGGTGCCCACGGCGCACCCCTGGCTGAAAATTGGCCCGGATGATCTGATTTTTCATACCGTGCCGTTCCGTGAAGCTGCCAATTCGGAACGCGGCTATCAGGCGTTGCTGATTGGCGCACGCGTGTTGGCACGCACCGGGTTACGTCTGCTGATTGATGCAGACGCACTTCAGGCCGTTCAGGCCGATTTCATCCGCCAGGCCTAAAGGAGATTAGGGTGTCGCAAACATATCGTCGCAAACTCAAAACATTAGTGGGTGCCAGCAGTGTGATCTCCGCGGGCAATGACCACCAACCTGGCGTGGGGATCACGCGTGCTATTGAACTGGCGAAAATCGCGGAGCGCGAGAAAATCACCGGCCTGTTCACCGCTGATTTGCTACAGATCGATCCGGCCGGTTTAGCGGGTACGACGGGCACACAGGATCCGCTTATCGCATTAGCGGCGTTAAGTCAGGTGACGTCGCAGATTGGCCTGATCGCCACTGTCAGCACAAGTTGGCTACACCCTTATAATCTGGCACGTCAGGTCGCCACGTTAGACCATATCAGCGGCGGCAGAGCAGGCTGGAATGCGGTGACATCCTCGGTCGGTGAGGAGAATTTTGGTGAAGGCCAGTTGCCGCCGCCACAGGAACGCTATGCACGCGCCACCGAGTTTATCGAAGTTATGAACGCGCTGTATGACGCCAATGAACGGGCGGCAGTACAGCGCATGGCAAGCGGTGGCATTCGCCTTGACCCTCGCAAACTGCATCCTATCCATTATCGTGGTGACTTTTTCCAGGTCGCCGGCCCACTGAATGTCCCGCCGCCCCCGCAGCGTCGCCCCGTCCAGTTTCAGGCCGGGCAATCTGAGGCGGGTGTCACGCTGGGTGCGCGCTACGCCGAGGTGATCTACACCTCGCAGCCCACCTTTGAAGCGGCACAGACGTTTGTGGCTGATGTGCAGCAGCGTGCGCGACGTTTTGGCCGCGAGCATAACCCACCGCTGATCATGAACTCATTCCATTCCATCATTGGTGAGAGCGATGCGGACGTAGCACGCCGCTTACGCGACAAACATGACCGCATTAATGATGAACAGGGGCGATTGCGTGTCGCGGATATGCTGGGCGGCGAGGTGAATCTGACAGAAGTGCCGCTTGACCAGCCCCTGCCAGCTGCTTTAATTCCACCGCTGGAGCAGGTGCATCGCCGGCAGGGACGAGCCGCCATTTTCCGCCAATATGCGCTGGAAGGGTTAACGCTACGTGAGCTGATTATCAAAGCAGAAGAGACGGGACACTGGTTTGTCGCGGGTACGCCAGAGCAACTCGCCGATGCTATTGAACAGCGTTATCATGCGGGCGTACTGGACGTGATTTCCCTGCACGGTCTGGGGAGCCCAGACCAGCAAGATTTGCTGTTAAACGGACTGCTTCCCGAACTGCGTCGGCGTAACCTGCTGGATAGCGACTATCAAGGCAGCGATTTCCGCAGCAGCCTGGAGCTGGCACCTTTACCGCCTGCCGTGGATTAGCGTTTTCGTTGATGAGGGCCACGCCCGCTCAGGACAACTGAGCGGGCATTTTTTTGGAATCTCTATCGACAGGTCATTACAGATAAAGTGCCTGATTCGGCATACTTCGCCACACTGATTATCGCCTTTAACCTATATAGCATTTGACCTATATCGACAGGAGCGTATCCTGTGGCAGAGAGTAACAACGGACACTTTTGATGATTGGCTGGTGGCGCAAGATGACACTGACCGAGCATGCGTCTTGTCTGCATTAATCGTATTGCAGCAAGCAGGCCCAGCGTTATGCAGGCCTTACGCTGACACCCTAAAAGGCTCTCGTTTTAGCAATATGAAAGAGCTTCGTATTCGAAGCAAAGGTGTTCCTATCCGGGCTTTTTACGCATTTGATCCCTGGCGCAGCGGTGTAGTGCTTTGCGCAGGTCATAAGAGTGGCAATGAAAAGCGTTTTTATGCCGGGCTGATCCCGCTCGCAGATAAAGAATTCACGCATCATCTTCAACGCGAAGAGAGAAAGGAGTAACGGTATGGGCAGAACACTTGAACAAATTCTTGCAGCTGAGAGGCCGGAAGTGGTGGCTGAAGCTAACGCCATGGCTGAAGAAGTATTACTGAATATCCACCTTGCTGAATTGCGTGAAAGAGTAAAAAAAACTCAAGTGGAGATCGCGCAACAATTAAATATTAAACAGCCTACGGTTGCAGGAATGGAGAAACCCGGCCGGGATTTAAAACTCTCGACGCTTAAGCGTTATGTTGAAGCTACAGGAGGAAAACTCCGCCTTAACATTGAGCTTCCCGATGGCTCGCATTACGAGTTTGTCGTTTAAACCCCATTTTTAACCCTCCATCCGTGAAAAACAGTGCGTTCTCGCGCACTGTTTTTCACGCGCTTGTGCATCTGTTCTCTCTGTCACCCTTGCATTCCATTCCGCAAAAACTCATCCCAGCACGTAACTTTTTGCATACATGAAAAATACAAAGGAAATACAGTAAAGTAGTAAAATTTTACCGACATTAAAAAATAAAATCATACATATCATATATTTATATTCATAACTTTTTCGAATTATTTTTCATGATGAATTTTGGAGATGATCACAATCTCAAGTTTTGGGTGTCCTGGACATGTTTACACCACCTGAAATTCAGCATAGTTTGAACATGGAGTTAACCTGTGATTAACAGACAAAAGCGAACAAATGCGTATTGGGTCAGTACACCGCTAATCAATGATGAAGATAGACACCCTTCAAGTGGGTCATGCTTAATTTCATTATTTATGTTCAGGGATTAAACGCAGGGTTTTTCAATTTCAAGATCAGTTTCTTTTTAAAGGAAATACCTCAATCAATTAATGATGTTTTTTCTGTTTCTTTAACGTTCCGCCAAATCATTTTTGATTTGGACAGATCGCTGCGCCTGCAGAGAAATGAATAATTCAGGAGAGACCCTGTTATGAGCAACACCAATTTATCCATTGAAGATGTTCCCCTTAATAATTTTCACCAGTTAATGTCACTGCGCGCGGGTGGCGGTTGGATCCTGGATGGCTATGTGCTGAGTATCATCGGCGTGGCGATCGTGCAGTTTTCACAGCACCTGCAACTTGATACCTTCTGGCAGGGCATGGTGGCGGCTTCAGCGATGCTCGGTACTTTCTGTAGCGGTTTCCTCGGCGGATGGTTGACCGATATTGTGGGTCGTCGTCGTTTGTTCTTCGTCGGACCCATCCTGTTTATTCTGGGGTCGGTGGGCACTTTCTGGGCGGAATCAGCACTCACGCTGTTTATCCTGCGTTTCCTGGTGGGTGTCGGAGTGGGGTTGGAATATCCGGTTGCCGGGTCACTGCTCACTGAATTCCTGCCGCAGAAACACCGTGGTAAACGTTTGGCGGGTTTAACCATTCTCTGGTTCGCTGGTGCGGCGTTAGCTTACATTGTGGGTAACCTGATCCTCTCGATTGGCGGAGATTCAGCATGGCGTCTGGTACTGGCCAGCCCGGCAGTGCTGGGGGTACTCCTGTTCGCTCTGCGAATTGGCACGCCGGAATCGCCACGCTGGTTAGTCAGCAAAGGTCGTTTTAATGAAGCCGAGCAGATCATCAAGAAAGTCTACGGACCAGAATTCTCGCTGAAAAATATGCCAGCTGAGTCGGTGGAAGCCAAAGTTACGCTGAAGGATCTGGTTCGCTCTGGCTACGGCAAACGTATGTTATTTGTCTCGGTGTTCTGGAGTGCTGCTGTCGTGCCGATGTTTGCGGTGTATTCCTTCGCACCGGTGGTATTGAAAGCGCTGAATCTGGACGGCGAATGGGCATCACTGGGTTCGATCGCTATCACTTTACTGTTTGTGGTGGGCTGTATTGTCGCTACCCGCTTGATTGACAGCATGGGCCGCCGCCGTTTGATCATTCACAGCTTCTTGTGGTCAAGCCTGGCACTGCTGGCGTTAGGCATGTTCTCGCACGGTTCTGAAATGCTGGTACTGGTGATGTTTGGTGCTTACGCGGTGTTTATCGGCGGCGCGCAGGTGCTGGAACTGGTGTATCCCAACGAACTCTTCCCAACAGAAGTGCGTGCCTTTGCCGTCGGTATGGGCTCATCCATGTCACGCATCGGTTCTGCGGCCGGGACCTGGCTGGTGCCGATCTCCCTGCAAAATCTGGGTATCGAATACACCATGTATGCTGCCGCGATGGTTTCCTTTATTGGCCTGCTGGTTTCAGTGTGGCTGGCACCGGAAACGCGCAACATGACGCTGAGCCAGGCGGCTTCGCTGGCGCGGTAATATAAAGAAGGTACAAAACATAAATGGAAAGGCTGCTCAGGGAAATTTGAGCAGCCTTTTCGTTTTGACCGTTCTGCAACATGGCATTAAGCAATGAGGGTGTAGGTCGAAGAGTTAATGAGGGGCGGCATCAATTGTCATTAACACATCTTGAAAACAAAAAGCCCGCTCAGGTTTCCCTGAGCGGGCTTCTCTAAATTTGGCTCCTCTGACTGGACTCGAACCAGTGACATACGGATTAACAGTCCGCCGTTCTACCGACTGAACTACAGAGGAATCGTGTGAACGAGGCGCATATTAGCGATGCCGATCCCTGTTGTCAAAGCCCTATCGCACACTTCTGGTTTAAGTGCGCGTAAAAGCAGCGGAATGCTGTTTTTCTGCCTTGAACGTTCAGATTTCAAACTGCCAGCAAGATCTCACTTTAAGCGCATTTCCTTTGAGATGTTAGATGCATGTCAAAGTTTTGTTATTTGCCGATTTTAAAACAATCATTTCAGTGCTTTTATGATGAAAATTTCAAATGCTGATCAGATGAAACAAATGAACTGCTTATCATCACGGGTGAAATCAGTTTTGAAGTCTGAAACAGCATTTTGAAAATAACCTTTTGATAAGTAGATAGTTGCAGGAAAGAGCAGTACCGAAACGATAGCGTTAGACCAGAAGCCTTACCTCTACAACCAGATAAATAACGCCAGTGCCGTTGAGTGAATGTAAAAAATATTTTTCATTCGTCGTATCAGCCCAACTGAGCATGTTAACGAATAAGAAGGGTTACCTATGAAATTCAAAAAAGCGTTAGTGACTTCCCTGTTAGCTTGCATGTTACCTGCCGCTGTTATGGCAAAAGACCTTCAGGTGGGCGTCTCTATGGCGCTATTTGACGATAACTTCCTCACCATTCTGCGCACCGCGATGCAGAAAGAGATGACCAAAGATGGCGTTAAGGGTCAGGTCGAAGATGCGAAAGGCGACGTTTCCCAGCAGCTGCAACAAATTCAGAACTTCATCGGTCAGGGCGTTGACGCCATCATCGTTAACCCGGTGGATACCAATGCGGTTAAACCGCTGATGGATGCGGCTTCTAAAGCGGGGGTGCCACTGATCTTCGTTAACCGCAAACCGGCAGGTGAATTGACCGACAAAATGGCTTACGTCGGCTCTGACTCCGAGCTGGCGGGCCGTCTGCAAATGGAAGCACTGGCAAAAGCGATGAACGGTAAAGGCAACGTCGCCATTTTGATGGGCGATCTGGCTAACGAATCCACCCGTGACCGCACCAAAGGTGTTGAAGCGGTAGTGGCTAAATACCCGGGCATCAAAGTGGTTCAGAAACAGACCGCGAAATTCACCCGTAACGACGCGGTGGACGTCGTGAGCAACTGGATGACCGCAGGCGATGACATTCAGGCGATTGCGTCTAACAACGATGAAATGGCGATCGGTGCGCTGCAGGCGCTGGGCAAAAACCCGAACCACATCCTGATTGCGGGCGTGGATGGTACGCCGGATGCGTTGCAGATGCTGAAGAACGGCAAGATGGTCGCCACAGTATTCCAGGATGCTAAAGGTCAGGGTGAAGGCGCCGTACAGGCTGCTGTGAAACTGGCGAAAGGCGAGAAAGTGGAGAAGGTGATTAACATTCCTTACCAGCTGATCACCAAAGACAACATGGCGCAGTTCGAATCTCGTAACCAGAAATAATCGTTCCCGACTCAGCCGTACGGAGGTGATGTATGACCGCTTTTGCGCTTGAAGCCGAAGGCATCAGCAAGTTCTTCCCCGGAGTGAAGGCACTCGACAATGTCTCACTACGCATTAAACCGGGGTCGGTACATGCCCTGATGGGTGAAAATGGCGCGGGCAAATCCACTTTAATGAAATGCCTTATCGGGATGTATCGTCCCGATAAGGGCACCATTCGCATTAAAGGGGAGCCGGTGCAGTTTCAGGACACCATGGATGCGCTGCGTTCTGGCATTTCCATGATCCACCAGGAACTGAATCTGGTGCCTTACATGACTGTGGCTGAGAACATCTGGCTCGGTCGCGAACCGATGAAGTACGGCTTTGTTGACCACGCGTTGCTGAACAAGCAAACGCAGGAATTACTCAACAAACTTAATATCCGTTTAAAGGCCGATCGTATGGTTGGCGAGCTGAGTATCGCTGCTCAGCAGATGGTGGAAATTGCCAAAGCGGTGTCGTGGAACTCCGACATTGTGATTATGGACGAACCGACCTCGGCACTGACGGAAACCGAAGTGGCGCATCTGTTCACCATTATCCGCGACCTGCGTGCACAGGGTAAAGCCATCATCTATATCAGCCACAAGATGGATGAAATCTTTACCATCACCGATGAGATCAGCATCTTCCGTGACGGAACATGGGTGGGCAGCAACAGCACCTCTGAATTTACTCGTCAGTCATTAATTACCCAGATGGTGGGCCGTGAACTGACGCAGCTGTTCCCGAAATTCAATGGTGAGATCGGCGAAGAAGTGCTGACGGTGCGCAACCTCACCTGTAAAGACCGTTTCACCGATATCAACTTCACGGTACGCAAGGGTGAAATCCTCGGCGTTGCCGGCCTGGTCGGAGCGGGTCGCAGTGAGGTAATGGAAAGTTTGTTCGGTATGGAAAGCTTCGACAGCGGTGAAGTGCTGATCGATGGCGTACCGGTCAAAATTGATTCGCCTTCCACGGCGATAGAGAAGGGCATGGCGTTCCTGACCGAGGACCGTAAAAAGTCCGGCTTATTCCTGGTGTTGTCGGTGATGGAGAACATGAGCATCGTCAACATGCCGGATTATGTCAGTAAAGCCGGTTTCGTTAGCCACATGAAGATGGCGCAGGACTGCATGGAGCAGATCCGCAAGCTCAATATTAAAACGCCGACCATGGATCAGATCATCAACAACCTCAGTGGCGGTAATCAGCAGAAGGTGTTGATTGCGCGCTGGCTGCTGGCACAACCGAAGATTCTGATCCTCGATGAACCGACGCGCGGTATTGACGTCGGGGCAAAAGCCGAGATTTACCGCTTAATCAGCGAACTGGCGAACCGTGGCGTGGCCATCATTATGGTCTCGTCTGAGTTGCCGGAAATTCTGGGCATGAGCGACCGCGTGATGGTTATGCACGGCGGACGTATAACTGGCATCCTCGATAAAGAAGAGGCCAATCAGGAAACCATTTTGTCGTTGGCATCCGAGTGAGGCGCGAGACATCTATGAGCAACGTAAAAATTACGGCCCCGCAGGCCGCGGAATCGACATCCTTCTTTGGCAATCTGCGCCATAAGCTGCCGAAAGATACCGGCATCTTTGTGGTGATGTTAGGTATTGCCCTAATCTTTGAAATTGCAGGCTGGTACGTACGTGACCAATCTTTCCTGCTCAACACCAACCGTCTGGTTTTAATTGTGTTACAGGTGGCGATCATCGGCATTATCGCGGTGGGTGTGACGCAAGTCATCATCACCACGGGGATTGACCTGTCGTCTGGTTCGGTGATTGCACTGACCGCGGTGGTGGCGGCCAGCCTGGCACAAACCTCTGACAGTCTGACACCGATGTATCCTTCTCTGGTCAACCTGCCCGCAGTCATTCCGATTGTGGCGGGTATTGGTGTCGGCTTGCTGTGTGGGGTGATGAATGGTTTCCTGATTACCAAAACCGGTATCCCGCCATTTATCGCGACACTGGGCATGATGGTGTCGGCGCGTGGTCTGGCGCAGTACTACACGCAAGGTAACCCGATCAGCTTCCTGTCAGATGGCTTTACCTCCATCGGCCAGGGTGCAATGCCGGTGATTATCTTCCTGGTGGTGGCCTTCCTGTTCCATATCGCTCTGAAGCATACGCGTTACGGTAAGTATGTGTATGCCATTGGCGGCAACATGACCTCGGCCAAAGTGTCAGGGATTAACGTTAATAAATACCTGATCATCGTCTATACCATTGCCGGTGCGCTCTCTGGTCTGGCGGGTGTGGTGCTGGCGGCGCGCGTCAGTAGCGGCCAGTCAAGTATGGGTATGGCGTACGAGCTGGATGCGATTGCCGCAGCCGTTATCGGCGGTAGCAGCCTGATGGGTGGCGTGGGCCGTATTACCGGCACGCTGATTGGTGCGGTGATTCTGGGTCTGATTAAGAGTGGATTCACCTTCGTCGGTGTGGATGCTTACGTGCAGGACATCATTAAAGGCATCATTATTGTTGCCGCAGTTTCCATCGATATGCACCGCAACCGCAAAAAACGCTGATACGCGTCGTCCTTCGCGCTGTAACTGCGTTGGCTACGCTTGTTCACCCCGGTCACATAGTGGCCTATGCTCCCGGGGATGAACAATCTTGCCGCCTTGTTACAGCGCGAATGACTTAGCGTATCTGCTCCGGGTGGGTTGTAAACTTTTTATTTTTTCATGGATGACATGTTCAGCGGTTATCTGTGCTCTCAGATCTAAACGGCCTGCCAGCCTTGTTACAGCGCGAATGACTTAGCGTATCTGCTTTGAGCAGGGTGTAAAACAATTCATTTTTACGTTCATCTCCCTCCGTTATCTATATACCCCAGGCTGAACGGCCTTTTCAGTTTTACAGCGCGAATGAGTGAACATATCGCCTTGAACGTGCTGGAATCAAAACTCCGCTTCTTGAGTCCTGTCACGCTTTAGCTGCCTTGCCTCACAATAAGTTTTCCCACTGGTTGATCCTGTTCCTTTCCCCGCGTTTGCTTTCGTTCTGACCGTTTTAGGTCACTTTCTGCGACTTCTGCACCACTACAACGCTTTGGGTCATCACTTTTTTGCACACCTGCCACGCAATTTACGCACCATGGTGGTGCATTCTGATTCGTTTTTAATCACTCTGCGTCATGCGCTCAGCTTATTAACTCTTAAGAGGTAATCAGAAAGGCTTATTTTCCGTGCCGTTAGGAATATTCTGGCACTGCTTTTTCACGCTTCGAATAAACCTGGCCTGCATATTGCAACTTCATGAACACAAGCCAGCAGGCTGAGACACCCAAACGGGTTATTCGGGGATTGACGGAGGCAATATGAATTTAAGACGACTGAAGTACTTTGTAAAAATCGTCGATATCGGCAGCCTGACTCAGGCAGCAGAAGTGCTGCACATCGCGCAGCCTGCGCTTAGCCAGCAAGTTGCGACGCTGGAAAACGAACTCGATCAGCAGTTGCTGATTCGCACCAAACGTGGCGTAACGCCAACCGAGGCGGGCAAAATTCTTTATGCTCATGCTCGTACTATTCTGCGCCAGTGCGAACAGGCGCAAACAGCCGTCATCAACGCGGGTCAGGCGTTAAATGGCCAGGTATCAATTGGTCTGGCACCGGGCACCGCCGCTTCTTCGCTGACAATGCCACTGCTGCAAACGGTACGTGAACAATTCCCGGATGTGCTGGTGTATCTGCATGAGAACAGCGGCACCTCTTTAAATGAAAAAGTGATGAACGGTCAGTTGGATATGGCGGTGCTGTATGACCGTGCTCCGACAGCTGGCATTAACAGCATTCCATTGATGAAAGAAGAGTTGTATCTGGTCGGTGCGACCGCATGCCCGGGCGCTACCGTTGATCTCGCTGATGTCGCGCAGATGAATCTGTTCTTGCCGCGTGACTACAGCGCGGTGCGCAAACGTGTTGATGAAGCTTTCTCTCTGCGTCGTCTGAGCGCAAAAATCATCGGCGAAATCGAGTCAATTTCAACCCTGACCGCCGCAGTTTCCAGCGGCATGGGGGTGACCGTTCTGCCGGAATCAGCGGCTCGCGCCCTGGTGAGTTCAACTCACGCGTGGATGGCACGTATTAATAGCCCATCGCTGAATCTGCCGCTCTCACTGAATATCTCTGCGCGCCTGCCACTGTCACCTTCCGCGCAGGCAGTGAAAAACATCCTGCTGTCACTGCTGAATAAGCCGATGACGGAAGAACGCGAGTTGATGTTGGTCGGTTAATCCCTTCTTCTTTACCCCAGCTATCTCCGGCTGGGGTAAAGCCTTCACGGTTAAACACCCGCAAACGCGTCGGGATATCACACCCCCCTTATTACTATTCTGCATAACACACCGTTTTTTATTATTTCCTGCAATGACACCAACTTCATAACATGGACGAAACAGGGCAGGGAACAGGAGAAAAGGGTGTGAATTTCCAGCAACTTAAAATTATACGTGAAGCAGCACGTTGCGAATTCAACCTGACAGAAGTGGCGAACACGCTGTTTACCTCACAATCTGGGGTCAGCCGCCATATTCGCGATCTGGAAGATGAACTCGGCGTCGAGATCTTCATTCGTCGCGGCAAGCGATTGCTGGGCATGACTGAACCGGGCAAGGCGCTGTTAACCATTGCTGAACGCATTCTTGATGAAGCAGGCAAAGTGCGTCGCCTGGCGGATGTGTTTACCAATGAAACCAGCGGCGTGCTGACGATTGCCACCACGCATACGCAGGCCCGCTATAGTCTGCCGCGTGTGATTAAAGCATTCCGACAGCTCTATCCTAATGTTCGTCTTGAACTCAATCAGGGTTCGCCGCAGGAAATTGTGGCCATGCTGCTGGCGGGTGAAGCTGATATTGGTATTGCCTCCGAGCAACTGGTGAACAACAGCAGCCTCGCGGCATTCCCGTGGTTTAGCTGGCACCACTCGTTATTGGTGCCACACGACCATGAACTGTTACAGCATCAGCCGATCACGCTGGCTAGCCTGAGCCGCCATCCATTGATCACCTATCGTCAGGGGATCACGGGTCGCTCACGTGTTGACCGCGCGTTCCAGGCGGCGGGCATCAAGCCGGATATCGTGCTTAGCGCGCAGGATTCTGATGTCGTGAAAACCTATGTTGAGCTGGGTCTCGGCGTCGGCATTCTGGCTGATCAGGCATGTGACATCTATGAGGGTGAGGATTTGGTGAAAATTGACACTCATCATCTGTTTGATGCCAACACCGTCTGGCTGGGATTGAAGCGTGGCCAGCTGCAACGCAATTACGTCTGGCAGTTTCTGGAACTGTGTAATGCCAATCTGTCGCTGGAAGAGATTAAGCGTCAGGCGCTCTCTTATGAAACGGAGTCTGAACCCGCTATCGATTTCCAGATTTAAGCCACAGGTCGCCATGAAGGGTGACCCAACATTCCCCGTAGGGTGCGCATTCATGCGCACCTGGCCACAAACCTCACCGTAAACGACGACGCATTCATGCGCACCTGGCCACAAATCGCACCGTAATTGATGACGCATTCGGTGCAGCATAAAATTTCTTTTGTCGCCTTAAAACGCATCCCAGCCCAGTTTCCACCCCGTAGAAAAACATCCTGCACTGCTGCGCCACGTTACAGTGAAATGAACAGGATAAAGGGGATGAAAATGTCGCGGATACAATTAAAAGATGCAGAGCTGTTGCGCCAACAGGCGCTGTTTGGTGGACGCTGGCAAGACGCTCACGCGGGCGCCACGTTGCCGGTCATCGATCCCTCCACTCAACAGCAGATTGCGACTATTCCGGCACTGGGTGCAGCCGAAACTGAACAGGCGATAGATTATGCTGAGTCGGTGCGTGTCAGCTGGGGCAAAACCCCGAATGCATCGCGCGCCGCGCTGTTGGATAAGTGGCATCAGCTGATTCTCGATAATGCGGACGATCTGGCGATCATCATGACCGCCGAGCAAGGCAAGCCGCTGGCAGAAGCGAAAGGCGAGGTGTTATACGGCGCCAGCTTTGTGAAGTGGTTCGCTGAAGAGGCTCGCCGCATCTATGGCGATACCATTCCGGCGCCCAGCGAAGACCGCCGCATTCTGGTTCTGAAACAGCCCGTTGGTGTGGCCGCCGCGATCACACCGTGGAATTTCCCGATTGCGATGATTACCCGCAAAGTGGCACCTGCGCTGGCCGCCGGTTGCCCGATCATCGTGAAACCTTCTGAACTGACACCGCTGTCGGCCCTGGCACTGGCGGTGCTGGCAGAGCGGGCAGGTTTTCCCTCTGGCGTTCTCCAGGTGCTCACCGGATTGCCGACCGAGATCGGCAGCACACTGACCGCCAGCCGCACGGTACGCAAAATCTCCTTTACCGGATCCACACGTGTTGGCCAGTTGCTGATGCAACAAAGTGCCGACAGCATCAAGCGTCTGAGCCTTGAACTGGGCGGTAACGCCCCCTTGATAGTGTTTGATGATGCCGATCTCGATGTCACCATCCCTGGTGTGATGGCGAGTAAATTCCGTAATGCCGGACAAACCTGCGTCTGTGCCAACCGCATTTTGGTGCAACGCGGCATCTATGATCGTTTCAGCGAGAAACTGCTTGAGGCAGTGGCAACCCTTAAAGTGGGGGATGGATTTGAACCCAGTAGCACGATTGGGCCACTGATTAACGATCGCGCTGTTGAGAAAGTGAACAGCCATATTGATGATGCGCTTAGCCAGGGCGCCACCTTACTGCGTGGCGGGATCAGTGCAGCGAATGGCACCTTTGTTGAACCGACCGTGTTGGGTAATGTCACCAGCAGTATGCGTATTGCGCATGAAGAAACCTTCGGCCCGGTCGCACCGCTTTTTGTCTTCGATACGGAAGAGGAAGCGATACGCATGGCGAATGACACACCTTATGGATTGGGCGCTTATTTCTTTACGGAGAATATACGCCGAGCCTGGCGCGTGGCGGAATCATTAGAGTTTGGCATGGTCGGTTTTAATACCGGTGCGATTTCATTAGATGCGGCCCCCTTTGGCGGAATTAAATTATCAGGATTAGGACGTGAAGGTTCTCGCTATGGTATTGAAGAGTATCTTGAGCAGAAAACGTTTCATATGGGCAGTTTATAAATACAGCAATGCGCGTTAAATCGTGCCGCTACAAATAGGTAGCCGTGCAATTTATTGCGCATAATGACTTTCATCATCAATTTCATAATCAGCGCCGGCGGCCTCAGGTTCCCGGCGCTGTTTTATTTTGTGCGCACCGTCATAATTTTCCGGCTCATCACCGTTTTAGTGCAAGTTTTGTGCGAGCTGCACCGTAGGGATGCACGAATTTTGTGAAGTAAATCATCTGTTTATTCCTTCGGCAATTCCGCAAATTTTCCCTCTCCAATACGGCAGAAAATTTTTCTGGACTGTTTTTTACGCATTTTTATTTTTTACTGGGCTGGCATACTTTCTGCATTAGCTTATTAACGTGACAGATAAATGCAGTGCAAATCGTTAATTGGCGCACATGTGATGGGTGTAACAAATAAGGAATTTTCCATGTTAAGTTTCGACCCTGAAAAAGTTTCTCTCCCCATTGGCCATTATATTGGTGGCCAGCATGTCACCACCCAGGGCGCACGTTTCGCCGTAAAACGGCCGTCTGATGGCAAAGTCTATGCCGAGCTGAGCGAAGCCCAGGCCAGTGATGTTGATCGGGCTGTCACCCTGGCTCATGAAGCGCTAAAAACCAGTGGCTGGCGCAGCTGCCCACCACGGCAACGTGGCAAAGTGTTACGCCGCTGGGCGGATCTGATTGAAAGCGATCCGTTACTGGCTCAGCTCGAAGCGTTGGGGTCGACGCGGCCGATCAGCGATGTGGTACAGCATGAAATTCCGTTCACTGCAGAAGCTATCCGTTTCTATGCCGAGTGTGCAGACAAATACAGTGGCGATCTGTTCCCGACGCAAGAAAGCAGCCTCGGCATGCTGATTTCGGAGCCGTACGGCGTGATTGGCGCGATTACCCCGTGGAATTTCCCGCTGTCGATGGCGTCATGGAAATGCGGTCCAGCACTGGCAGCGGGTAATGCCGTGGTGCTGAAACCTTCGGAGCTGACACCTTTCTCTACGGTGCGCATGGCAGAACTGGCGGTACAGGCCGGTTTACCGGCGGGCATTCTGAATATTGTGCAGGGCAGTGGCGCAGTGACCGGCAGCGCCCTTGTCACCCATCCGCTGGTGCGCAAAGTCTCGTTTACCGGTTCCACTATGACGGGCGCTCGCATCATGAGTGACGCAGCACAGCATGGCATGAAGCCTGTCACGCTGGAGTTAGGGGGTAAAAGCCCACAGTTGGTGTTCGATGATGCGGGCGATATCGATGTGCTGGCACAGCGCATCCTGCGCGGTTTCACCGCCAACGGTGGACAGGCATGCGTCGCGGGTACTCGCCTAATTGTGCAACGTGGCATCGCTCAACCGCTGCTGGATCGCCTGGTGGCGCTGTGTCAGCAGCCGCAGCCAGGTGTCACCTGGCAAGACAGCAGCCGTTATGCGCCGCTGATCGATGAGCGGCAGGGCAACAAGGTGGCATCAGTGATTGCTGAAGCCAAAGCGCAGGGCGCGGAAGTGTTAGTGGGCGGTGAGCGTTTTGCCGACACCGATGGCGGGTGGTTCTGGCAACCGACCTTGCTGTGTGGTGTGGCGGCAGACAACCCAGCCGTGCAGCAAGAGATTTTTGGCCCGGTGCTGACCGTGCAGGAGTTCGACAGCGAAGAGGAAGGTCTGGCGCTGGCCGCGCATGAGACTTACGGATTGTGTGCGGGCGTGCATACGCTGAGCCTGCCGCGTGCCATGCGAGCGATGCGTGCCATCGAATCTGGCACCGTATGGATCAACCGTTATGGCCGCTCCGGTGATTTTATTATTCCTACTGGAGGCTTCCTTGGCTCTGGTATTGGCAAGGATCTGGGACGTCAGGCATTTCAGGCCTGTCAGCGCCAGAAGAGTGTATTAATCGATTTTTAAATTCACGTATTAGACAACGACGAGGTCGCGTCATGGCACTGTTTAAACCGAAATTCATCACCTTTGATTGCTACGGCACCCTGATTAACTTTGACATGGCGGGAGCGGCTGAACGCTGCTTTAAGGATCGTGTATCCCCGCAGGAGATGCTCGCATTCACCACCGATTTCGCCATCTATCGCCGCGATGAGGTGCTGGGAGCGTGGAAGCCTTACTACGATGTGGTGAGTGATGCATTGCAGCGCACCTGCAAAAAATGGGGCGTGCAGTGGAGCCAGGCAGACAGTGATTTTATCTACACCGATTGCGCCTCCTGGGGACCGCACCCCGATGTGCCGGCTGGGCTGGCAAAAGTGGCGAAAGAGTTTCCGCTGGTGTTGCTCACCAACTCTATGAACGATTTGATTCCGCACCATGTGCCGCGTCTCGGTGCACCGATCCACATGACCATCACCGCGGAAGAAGTGGGTGCGTATAAGCCACAGATGAAAGGCTTCGAGTACATGCTGGACAAGTTGAATTGTGGTCCAGAAGAGATCCTGCACGTTTCGTCGAGCCTGCGCTATGACCTGATGACCTGCTACGACATGGGCATCAAAAACAAAGTGTGGGTCAATCGCGGTCACGATCCGGCCAACCCAGCGTATGAATACACCGAGATTAAAGACATCGGCGGTCTGCCCGCTGTGGTTGGACTCTAAGCCCGGAGGCGGCGATGAAACTCGAATCATTCTGGCAAGCCACCGCACCGGAATTTACCGGCGCAGCGAGCGGCGCACTGCCGACGGTTGCGGATGTGGTGGTGATTGGCGGCGGATTTACCGGCATCTCAACCGCGCTGAATCTCGCACGACAGGGTATCAACGTGGTGGTGCTGGAAAGTGGCAACGTGATGAGTCAGGCCTCCGCGCGTAACGGTGGGCACTGCAATACCGGCGTGTCGCAAAACTTTGCTTCGTTGGTGGCCAGCCAGGGGATCGAACAAGCCAGTCGCTTCTACCGTGCTTTTGACGACGCCGTGAGTTATGTCCAGCAACTGGTGCGGGAAGAGCAGATTGATTGTGATTTTCGCCTGTGCGGCAAGCTCAAGCTCGCCAGCAAAGCGTCGCACTTCCCCGGGCTGCGCAGCGCATGGCAACTGATGCGTGACACCGTTGACCCGGAAATCGAGTTGATCAGTAAAGATGAGATTCGCCGTGAAGTGGGCAGCGATGCCTTTCACGGTGGCTTACTGCAAAAACGTGGTGGCCAGATGCATATGGGCAAGTTCGGCATGGGTCTCGCCAATGCGGCGGCCCGCGCGGGAGCGAAGATCTTTCCGCATCACGCGGTGACCGGCTTGACGCGTCTGGATGGCTACCGTCATCGCGTCACCACCGCCAGGGGCGAGATCATCGCGGAAAAAGTCATGATGGCCACCGGCGTATCGAATGAAGGGCCATTCCCGTGGTTCCAGCGCCGCATCGTGCCGGTAGGCAGCTTTATCGTGGTGACTGAACCGCTGGGTGATGCGCTGATTGAACAAGTGCTGCCCAAAGATCGCACCTACGTCACCTCGCTGAACATCGGCAACTACTTCCGTACCACTGCCGATCGTCGCCTGGTGTTTGGGGGGCGCGCACGTTTTGCCGTCAGCAATCCGACCTCGGATACGCGCAGCGGCGAAGTGTTGCGCGCCGCGATGACCGCGCTGTTCCCGCAGCTGGGCAAATCGCGCATCGATTACTGCTGGGGCGGCATGGTGGATATGACGTCCGATCGCCTGCCGCATGCGGGTGAGCACGATGGCGTGTTCTATTCACTGGGTTACAGCGGCCATGGCACACAGATGTCGGTGTGGATGGGGCGGGTGATGGCGGATTTACTGGCAGAAAAACGTAACGAAAACCCCTGGCAGCGCGATGCATGGCCTGCGCTGCCAGGTTACCACGGGAAACCCTGGTTTTTGCCTCTCGCGGGGCTGTATTACAAGGCTAAGGATCGGCTCTCCTGATAGTTAGTCTGGTGCGCATCAATGTGCACTCTACGATGGGATTCTTCAGGTCGCTACTGATGCGCGCCGGGGGGACTCTCTCGAGGGGGCGCATAAATGCACATCCTAAGGTGTCATTGATTTGGCATTCATGCGGGCGCTATCCGGTCTGGTCGGGGCCACATTGATGGCGATGTGATTGACGCTCGATTATCAAAACAAACAACTTTTCATATTGAGGGTGTGCAGATGAGTAAATTCGATAAAGAGTCTGACGCTGTAAATCCGGCCCTGACACGCATGCTGACTGAGGGATCTCTGTCACGTCGTGGCCTGATGAAGTTGTTGTCTGCTGGTGCAGTCATGAGCAGTGGCTTGATAGGTTTTCCGCAGATGAGCTTTGCGGCTGAAACACCGGTGAAAGGCGGCAAGATGCGTGCAGCCATGTCCAACGCCTCCGCTACCGATACACTCGATCCTGCCAAAGGTAATAACAGCGGTGACTACACCCGCCAGTTTATGGTCTATAGCGGCCTGACCGAACTCGACCAAAAGTTGGCGATTCAACCGGGGCTGGCGGAATCCGTGGAGTCTTCGGATGGTGTCACCTGGCACATTAAATTGCGCAAAGGGGTCACGTTCCACGACGGTAAAGCCCTCACCGCGAAAGACGTCATTTACTCACTCAGCCGCCACAAAGATCCCGCCGTGGCTTCCAATGCCTTTAAGCTGGCCGATCAGTTCAAAACCTTCACGGCGGTGAACGATAACGAAGTCACACTGGAACTGAGCAGCGCCAACTTTGATTTGCCTTATATGCTCGCCAGTGCCCCGTTCCTGATTGTGCAGGATGGCACCAAAGACTTCAGCAAAGGTATTGGCACGGGTCCGTTCAAATTGAAAGAGTTCACGCCGGGCGTACGCTCTGTTGGCGTGAAGAACCCGAACTACTACAAGCCCGGCCTGCCACATCTCGACGAAATCGAACTGCTGGGCGTCACCGACCAGGCGGCACGCGTCAATGCGCTAATGTCGGGTGACTTGCATATCGTATCGACCCTGAGCGCAGCCGACAGTAATCGTTTGAAAGCCACGCAAGACTTCGCGGTGCTGGAAAGTAAGGCGGGCATGTACACCAACCTGATCATCCGCACCGACATGAAGCCGGGTAGCAGTGAAGATTTCGTGCTGGCGATGAAGTATCTACAGCCGCGTGAAATTGTGCTGAAAACCGTGTTACAGGGTTATGGCGATATCAGTAACGATACACCCGTGCCGCCGTGGCATCCGCTGTTTAACGCCGATCTCAAACCGCGTCCACTGGATGCCGAAAAAGCCAAATTCCACATCGAAAAAGCCGGCATGAAAGGGGCAACGGTGGAGATCATCACCACTCCCAACATAGAAGGTGCGGTGGAAGGGGGCCAGTTAATCCAGCAAGTGGCACGTAACACCGGGCTGAACGTTAAGGTACGTCGCGTGCCGTATGACGGCTACTGGTCAACGCACTGGACCAAAGATCCGGTGGGCTATGGCTCGATCAACCCGCGTCCAACGCTGGATATGCTGTTCTCTCAGTTCTATATGTCGAGCGCGGCCAACAATGAATCTGGCTGGAAGAACGATCAGTTTGACCAGTTGGTGGTCGCCGCACGCGGTGAGCGCGATCAGGGCAAGCGCAAACAGATGTATGGCGATATGCAAAAGCTGATCTATGACCACTGCGGCACCATCATCCCCACCTTTATCAGTACCCTCGACGGGTACAGTAAAAAAGTGGGCGGCGTCGAAGCCTGGCCAAGCGGCATGATGATGGGTTACCGCTTCCATGAGTTCGCCTGGCTGAAAGCCTAATTCGTCATCCGTCAGAGGAGAACGCCGATGAATCGATACATGTTGTTTCTGATTGCCCGGCGCGCAGGTGCGGGCATCCTGACCTTGCTTATCGTCTCGGCGGTGGTGTTTTTTATCACCAGCCTGCTGCCTGGCGACGCCGCGCAGATGATCCTGGGGCAAAACGCCACGCCGGAAACGGTGGCGGCGTTACGCCAGCAGCTGGGTCTGGATCAGCCATTGTTGATGCGTTACTTCAGCTGGCTCGGCGGAATGCTGCACGGTGATTTTGGTACCTCGTTTGCCAGCCATCTGCCGGTGACGCAACTGGTGGGACAGCGTATTCCTGCCACGCTGGAACTGGCGGGCATCACCACGGTAATCTGCGTCCCGCTGGCGCTGGTGATCGGCATTCTGGCCGCCATGAATCGCGGTTCAGCACTGGATCGCTTTCTGGTGATCGCCACCATGGCGACGGTGGCGGTACCGGAGTTTCTGGTGGCCACCGTGGCAGTGTTGATCTTCGCGGTCAAACTGCATTGGGTCTCGGCGATGTCGTTTGGCAGCCCCGATATGGATCTCGTCAGTTATCTGAAAGCTTACGCACTGCCGGTGCTGACGTTGTGCTGCGTATTAGTGGCGCAGATGGCACGGATGACGCGTTCGGCGATCATTAATCAGCTCGACAGCCCGTATCTGGAGATGGCGTTGCTGAAAGGTGTCTCGCCGCTGCGTGCCGTGTTGCGTCATGCGCTGCCGAATGCGGTGGGACCGATTGCCAACGCCATTTCGCTCAGCCTGTCTTACCTGTTTGGTGGGGTGATCATTATTGAGTCGATCTTCAGCTACCCCGGTCTCGCCAGTGCGCTGGTGGATGCCGTGAGTAACCGCGATCTGCCGGTGGTGCAGTTGTGCGTGATGATGTTCGCCGCCTGTTATCTGGTGCTGCTGCTGATTGCTGACATCCTGACTATCGCCTTTAACCCAAAATGGAGGAGCTGATGAATAGCTTGCTGCTTCCTGTACGAATTTTTCAGTCGCTGTCGATCTCCGGTCGCATTGGCCTGGCGATCTCTCTGTTTTGGGTACTGATGGCGCTTTTCGGCAATCAACTGGCGCCGCATAGCGTAGAGGATATCGGTGGTGGCCCGATGCTAGGAGGGATGACCGCTGACAACCTGCTGGGCACCGATTATCTCGGTCGCGACATCCTCAGCCGCATCTTATACGGTGCGAAATTCTCCATCGGTCTGGCGTTGACCGCTGCGCTGGGTGCTAGTCTGATCGGCACCTTGCTGGCGCTGTTGGCCGCTGTGGCCGGACGCTGGCTCGAGGAGTTGCTGGGCCGTATTAACGATGCCATGTTGGTGCTGCCAGGCAAAGTGCTGTCGCTGATGATTGTGGCCGTGTTTGGTTCGTCGCTACCGATGCTGATTCTGACTGCCGTCTTCACTTACTGGCCCGGTGCGTTCCGTATCGCGTTCGCCATGGCCAGCAGTTTGCGCAATATGGATTACGTCCGTGCTTCACGACTGCGTGGCGAAAGCCGCTGGTATGTGGCCATCCATGACATTCTGCCGAATATGGTGCATCCGATGCTCACCGATTTTGGCCTGCGTTTTGTCTATATCGTGCTGTTACTCAGCGGATTGAGCTTCCTGGGCTTAGGCGTGCAACCACCTTATGCTGATTGGGGCACGTTGGTACGTGAAAATCTGCAGGGCCTGTTTAACGGCTCACCTGCGGTATTGATGCCGGCAGTGGCGATTGCCAGTTTAACCATCGGCGCCAACCTGTTTATTGACAGCCTGCAGCAGATGCGTCCGCTGACGCTGGCGAAGGAGGGAGCATGAACGTGACACCCCATACAGCCATGCCCGTGATCTCCGTTGAAAACCTGCGTGTCACCGCCGAGACGGATAAGGGCGAAGAGATCGATCTGGTTTCAGATATCCGTTTTACCGTACAAAAAGGCGAAGTGCTGGCGCTGATCGGCGAATCCGGTTCGGGTAAAACCACCATCGCCATGGCGCTGATGGGCTATGCGCGCCACGGCTGCCGCATCGCCGAGGGCAACATTCATCTGGCGGGCACCGACGTGCGTAGTCTGTCGCCCGGCCAGCTGCGCGAATTTCGCGGCAACAAAGTGGCCTACATCGCCCAAAGTGCGGCTGCTTCCTTCAACCCAGGGATGCGTATTCTCGATCAGGTTATCGAGCCGGTGGTGATCCATGGCACCATGAAACGCAAAGCCGCCAAAGAGAAGGCGATCACGCTGTTTCGCGAGCTGGCATTGCCGAATCCTGACACCATTGGCGACCGTTTCCCGCATCAGGTCTCAGGCGGACAGCTGCAACGTCTGATGACGGCCATGGCACTGATTGGCGATCCGGATGTGGTGATCCTCGACGAGCCGACCACGGCACTGGATGTCACTACTCAGGTTGAAGTACTGAAAGCGTTTCGCCGTGTGGTGGCACAGCGCGGTGTGACCGCGATTTACGTCAGTCACGATCTGGCGGTGGTGGCGCAGATGGCGGATCGCATTCTGGTGCTGCTGCGCGGGAAAATGGCGGAATATGGCACCACTGAGCGGTTGATTGGTGCGCCGCAGGCCGAATATACCCAACTATTAATGGATGCTGCACGCCAGAAAGAGCGAGAAAGCAGCTGGACCTGCGCAGAGGCTGATGTGCAGCCGCTGATGGAAGTGCGCGATCTCAGTGCCGGATATGGCCCACGTGATAGTGAGGGCAAACCGAAAACGCTGATTCTGCAAGATATCAATCTTAAGCTGTGTAAAGGGCAAGCGATTGGCATTATCGGCGAGTCGGGTTCGGGTAAAACCACGTTGGCACATGCGATTGCCGGCCTGAATGCCCCGAGTCACGGTCATATTCTGTTTAATGGTCACTACATCAATGGCGACATGCATAAACGCCCGGATAACGAACTGCGGCGGATCCAGTATGTGTTCCAGATGGCGGATACCGCGCTGAACCCGGCACACAGCGTGGAACGTATTCTGACTCGGCCGCTCGTGCTGTTCCACGGTCTGAAAGGGGCCGATCTTGAGCGTCGTCTGCATCAGTTACTCGACCTGGTCAAACTACCGCGTTCAGTGTTGTGGCGCCGCCCATGGGCGCTGTCCGGTGGGCAGAAGCAGCGTGTGAATCTGGCGCGAGCCCTTGCGGCGGAGCCGGATCTGATTCTGTGCGATGAAGTGACATCGGCATTAGATACGGTGGTCGCCGCCGCCGTACTGGATCTGATCAGCGAACTGCGTCGTGAGTTGGGGCTGTCGGTGCTGTTTATCAGTCATGATATGCATGCGGTCCGCGCCGTTTGCGATGATATCGTGGTGATGAAATCAGGCCGTATCGTCACGCAAATTTCCCGCGCTGATTATGATAAGCCGACCAGTGAGCTGTACTTCGAGCGCCTTAAACGGGCGGTGCCGGAGCTGCGACAGGGTTGGCTGGATGAGCACGAAGAAGTGCTTAAAGCAGAATAAACATCACGGCATTCGTAGCGATGCGATAAATCGCACATCTCAATGGCGAAACCGCTCGCGCAGCAGATTGCGCCGCTACGTCGCGGGGGCGTTTTACAAGAAAGGAGCAGCAGATGATCACATTACGCGCCATGACGCAGGACGATATTGAATACGGCTATGCCATCACCCAACAGCTCAAGTGGCCGCATCGTCGTGAAGACTGGCAGCAGGCGTTGGCATTGGGTGAAGGCGTGGTCGCTGAAGAACAGGGCAAATTTGTCGGCAGCGCCTTTGGCTGGCGTTGGGGTGAACACGCCGCCACCATTGGTCTGGTGGTGGTGAATCCCACCTGCCAGGGGCGCGGCATTGGTAAGCAACTGATGCTGGCCGTGATGGAAAAATTCCCGGACGCCGTGATTCGTTTACATGCGACGGAAATGGGGCAGGGGTTGTATGAGAAGCTCGGCTTTAAGGTGACGGGCAGCATCCAGCAGCACCAGACACGTGAGCTGGCAGCCGTGCCTGCGGTGAGTATCCCCACCGGTCTGACGCTGCGTAATGTCGAGGCGAATGACGTCGATCTACTTACCGAATTAGACCATCAGGCTCACGGTATGTGGCGTCCACAGTTGATGCAAACGCTGATCGCTGATCATCAAACGGTATTGCTGCAGGATGCGCAGCAGCGGGTGCAAGGGTTTGCCAGTCTGCGCCGCTTTGGTCACGGCTGGGCAATTGGCCCGGTGATTGCGCGCGATATCGAGACGGCACAGGCGTTAATTGCCGCGCTGATGCAGGGGTTGCGCGGCGAGTTCGTGCGCATCGATACCGATGCGGCTTTACCGCTGGCGAGCTGGCTGGAAAAACGGGGGCTGGTCAAGGTTGATGCGCCCACCACCATGTATCTGGGAACGCCGTGGTCACCGCAAGCCGGTGAGATGCAGGCGTTTGGGTTGATGACCCAGGCGATGGCCTGATGCATATCGTTTATAAATCGGAGGCCACGCGCGGAGCCCACTGGCAGCGCTGGCTGGCTGAACATGCACCGGATGTGCAGATGCATATCTGGCCGGATGTGGGTGACGCAGAACAGGTTGAACTGCTGGTGGCCTGGCAACCGCCAGAAGATGTCATGGCAACGTTCCCTAATCTCAAAGCGCTACTGTCGGTGGGCGCGGGGGCCGATCAGTTCGACCTTAGTCAACTACCACCCCATTTGCCGGTGGTGCGCATGATCGAACCCGGCCTGACGCAAGGCATGGTGGAGTACGTCACCTTTGCCGTGCTGGGGTTGCATCGTGATATGCCGCGCTATTTCCAACAGCAGCGCGCAGCAACGTGGCAAACGCACCCTATTCGTACCGCCCATCAGCGGCGGGTGGGGGTCATGGGCTTAGGCGAACTCGGCCAGGCATCTTTGCAGCAGCTGGTGTCATTAGGATTTGACTGTGCGGGCTGGAGCCGAACACCGCGTGAACTCGAGGGCGTGCGCTGCTGGCATGGCGCTGAGCAACTGGCTGAGTTTCTGGCACACAGCGACATTCTGGTGTGTTTGCTGCCGTTGACTGACAGCACTCGCGGTTTGCTCAACGCTGAACTGTTTGCGCAGTTACCTGCCGGAGCCGCACTGGTACAGGTGGGGCGTGGCCCGCAGTTAAATCATGACGATCTGCTCACGGCGCTGGCCAGCGGACAAGTGAGCGCAGCCGTGCTCGATGTGACCGATCCCGAACCTTTACCGCCGGAACACCCTTTCTGGCAGCATCCTGCCATCTGGCTCACGCCGCATATTGCCAGCCAGACGCAAACCGATAGCGCAGTGGCGGCGCTGCTCGACAACCTGCGCCGCTACCAACGCGGCGAACCGATGGTCGGTCTTATCGATCGCAAACGGGGATACTGAGATGGAACTGGAACAATTAGTCGCTCTGCGACGGGATCTGCACGCCCATCCCGAGCTGGGGTATCAGGAAACACGCACCAGCGACATTGTGGCGCAGGTGCTGCAAGAACATGGAATTGAAGTGCACCGTGGCATGGGAAAAACCGGTGTTGTGGGCGTGCTGAAGCGTGGCAACGGCACGCGCATCATTGGCCTGCGCGCTGATATGGATGCGCTGCCGATGCAGGATAACGGCACCCAGGCGTGGAAAAGTGTGCATGCCAATGTCTGCCATGCCTGCGGTCACGATGGCCATACGGTGATGCTATTAGGTGCGGCTATCCAACTGGCGCAACAGCGTGATTTTGACGGCACGCTGGTGTTTATCTTTCAGCCGGCAGAAGAGGGACTTGCCGGCGCGAAAGCGATGATCGAAGACGGACTGTTCCAGCGATTTCCTTGCGATGCGGTATTTGCCCTGCATAACTGGCCCGAACTGCCGCTGGGCGACGTGCAGACGCGACCGGGCGCCATCATGGCGGCGGCGGATCGCTTTGATATCACGGTAAAAGGTGGTGGCGGCCATGCCGCACAGCCGCACCTGACGCGCGACACGCTGCTGGCGACCAGCGAGCTGGTGGTGCAACTTAATACGCTGGTGGCGCGTGCACTTGATCCCTGCGAGCCGGGATTGCTCACGGTGACGCGCATGCAGGGCGGTTTCTCCCACAACATGATTCCAGCGGAAGCCAGTATCACCGGCACAGTGCGTACATTCAGCCCAGCGGCGCAGGACATCATTGAAAGTCGTTTGCGTGAAATGGCGCAACATGTCACGGCGGCGCACGGCCTGCAGGCAGAGGTGAGCTATCTGCGCTATTACCCGGCCACGGTCAATCATGCGGGGGCTGCACAAGTGGCGCTTGAGGCATTGCGCGAGGCGGGCATCCCTGCGGAACAAGCCAGGCAACCGGCACTGACGTCAGAAGATTTTGCCTTTATGTTGCAGGCAAAACCGGGCGCCTATTTGTGGATCGGGTCGGCACCCAGCCAGCCCTTACACCATTCCTCTTACGACTTTAACGACGCACTGATCCCGCACGGTATTCAGACTTTGACGGCCATCGCCCGCCACGCGCTGCGTGCAGAATTTCCCTGCTGATTGGCAGAAGATTTTGAAACGAAATGCCGCTGCTTTGCTGATTACGGCAGCGTGAGAAACCAACGGGTTGCGATACTTGAGCCAACCGAACGTTACGTGGATGAGGATTTTGAAAATGCAGAATGTCATGGCGGAGCAGCAAGCGTATAGCGATAACGGCCTGTTACTGGATGCACGTGAGCAGAATGTGCCACGTGGTGTGGTCACCGCGCATCCGTTGGTGATTGAACGGGCAAAAGGGAGTGAAGTGTGGGATGTTGAGGGCAATCGCTATCTCGATTTTGTCGGCGGGATTGGGGTACTCAACGTGGGTCATAACCATCCGGCAGTGGTGAATGCGGTGACAAAACAGCTTGGACTGGTGTCACACGCCTGTTTCCAGGTTGTTGCCTATCCGGGTTATATCGAACTGGCGCAGCGCCTGAATGCGCTGGTGGGTAAAGGTGAAGATTTCAAAAGCGTGTTCTTCACCAGCGGCGCGGAGGCGGTAGAAAATGCGGTGAAAATTGCCCGTGCGCACACCAATCGCAGCGGCATTATCGCGTTTGACGGTGCCTTCCATGGCCGTACCTTACTGGGCTGCACCCTGACGGGGATGAGCCAGCCGTATAAACAGAACTTCGGCCCGTTCGCCTCAGAAGTGTATCGCCTGCCTTATCCTAATGCCTTCCATGGCGTCAGTGATGATGACTGCCTGCAAGCATTGGAACAGTTGTTCGCCGTGCAGATCCTGCCGGAGCGAGTGGCGGCAATCATCATCGAGCCTGTTCAGGGTGACGGTGGCTTCCTGCCAGCGGGTGCGAACTTTATGCAAGCGCTGCGTCGCATTACCGAAAAACACGGCATCGTGCTGATTCTCGATGAAGTGCAGACCGGATTTGGTCGTACCGGTACGCTGTTTGCCTTCGAGCAACTGGGCATTACGCCGGATCTGGTGACAGTGGCGAAGAGTCTGGGTGGCGGTCTGCCGATTTCCGGCGTAGTCGGCAAAGCGGCCATCATGGATGCGCCATTGCCTGGCGGTCTCGGCGGCACCTATGGCGGTAACGCTCTGGGCTGTGCGGCGGCGCTGGCGGTGCTGGATCTGCTGGAAAATGACAATCTGCTGGCGCGCAGCAATCAGCTGGGTGAACAGCTCAACGCGCGTCTGCAACAGCTGGCGGAGAAGTATGCCTGTATTGGCGAAGTGCGCGGTGTGGGCTTTATGCAGGCGGTGGAGATCATCGACTTCGAAACCAAACGCCCTGACGCAGCGATGACGCAGAAAATCCTCGACTGCGCCTGCCAGGAAGGTCTGCTGCTGATCAAATGCGGCCTGCATCGCAACGTGGTGCGCTTCCTCGCGCCACTGGTGACCACAGATTCTCAGTTGGAAGAAGCGTTACATATCTTTGATATTGCGCTGGCCCGCGCCAGTGGTCGCCTGGGATAAATCCGGCTTCCTCATTGATATCTCTGGAATTATTGACTCGACCAATGAATGACGTGACGTGCGGAAGTCGCTGGCGCCGTCACGTCAAAGCGTGATATACCATCGTATCAGCCTGCGCGATTGGTCAACAATGAGGGGTGCTATGAACGGCTTAATGAAACTCGACCGCATCGACATCAACATCCTGGTGCAACTACAAAAAGATGGCCGTATCAGCAACGTCAATCTCGCCGATGCCGTTGGACTTTCGCCCAGCCCTTGTTTGCAACGGGTGAAGCGCCTGGAGCAGGCTGGATTTATTACCGGATATGAAGCCCACATCAATCTGACCAAAATTACCGATTCCGTCACCGTGTTTACTGAAGTGACGCTCTCTGGCCATCGCCGCGAAGATTTTATGAAATTTGAAAATGCGGTACGCGATGTGGATGAGCTGATGGAGTGCCACTTGATTACCGGCGGCTACGACTATTTGCTGCGCTTTATTACCCGCAGCATTGAGCACTACCAGGAAGTGATTGAGAAGATGCTGGATGCGCAAATCGGCATCGATAAGTACTTCAGCTATATCGTGATCAAATCGCCGATTATGAAAAGTACCGTTCCACTGCGATCGCTGATTGCTAAGCATAACTCAGTTGATTTTAGTGTCTGATGTTCCCTCATGAGACCTTCTCCCGTTGTGGGAGGAGGGATCCACTAAGCACCTGTATTGACGATACGGGAACATGATTCTCCCCTCCCTCAGATCTCATTTTTCGTTTCAGCTAACCCAGCCATTGTCATGTTGCCCGCCGCATCGATTGGCGCGGTTGCTGGCGGGTGGGAGAAAACGGTAACACGCGCTTTGACCCCGCAGCATAAAATTTCTTCTCTGCCGTAAATTCCCTTTATCTTTACTGTTCAGGTCGTGGCTTCACGCGCGCCCGGTGCCTGCATATTCGTACACTCAATTCATCGCTTTACAAGGAGTTGCCATGACCGCTCTAACCCTTGCCGATCATCAATGGAAGCGCGACGACTTCACCATCTCTACCGAACGTCAGCGCCTTGATATGGATTACATCCACCAGCAATTAACTGAGAAGTCTTACTGGGCCAGCGCGCAGCCACGCGCGAAAACTGAGCGCGCGTTTGCCGGCTCGTTACCGTTCGGTGTTTACCATCTTCAGCAGCAGATTGGCTTCGCGCGGTTGGTCACGGATTACACCCGATTTGGCTGGCTGTGCGATGTGATGATTGATGAAAACTGGCGGGGTCATGGTCTGGGCAGCTGGCTGGCAACCTGTGTGCGTGCGCACCCGGAACTGGCCACGGTGCACCGCTGGATGCTTTCAACCAATGATGCCCATCAGCTGTATCAGCGCCTTGGCTGGCGCGTGGTGCAGGACCCACAAAAACTGATGGAATTTCCTCTCTCCTGATAACGGAGCTTGCTCACCATGGGTTACCGCGTTGGCGTTGATATTGGCGGATCCTTTACGGATTTTGCCGTGCTGAATGAACAAACTCATCAGATCCATACCTTAAAAGTGCTGTCGCGGCCGGATCAGCCCGGCAGCGAAATTCTCACCGGGCTGTCGCAGTTGCAGCAGCGTGACGGTATTGAACCCCAGCATATTGACTACTTTACCCACGGCACTACCGTGGGCATCAACGCGGTGATCCAGCGACGTGGCGTGCGGCTGGCGCTGTTTGCCACCGAGGGATTTTGCGATGTGCTGGAGCTGGCGCGTCTTAAAATCCCCCATATCCACGATCTCTTCTCGCGACGTCCGGCGCCGTTGATTACCCGCGACCGGGTTTATGCCATCAAAGAACGCACTGACCGCCACGGAGAGGTGTTGCAGCCAGTCGACCGGCAAAGTGTGCTGGAGGCTATTGAACAGGCGCGTGCGGCGGGTTGTCAGGGCATTGTGGTGTCGCTATTGCACAGCTATCGCAATCGCCAGAACGAAGCGGCGGTCAAAGCGATCATCGAGGACGTGGCGCCTGAACTGCTTACCTCTTGTTCTGCCGACATCTGGCCGATTATTCGTGAATATGAACGGACCATCACCGCCACTATCAATGCTTACGTGCAGCCGATGGTGATTCATTACCTCGAATCGTTTGAACAGGCGTTACACACCATGGGCGTTAAGCCACCGCCGCGTATCACTAAGTCCAACGGCGGCGTGATGGGTGTGGAGCAGGCAAAAAGTGAATGCGTGCAGATGGTGTTGTCAGGTACGGCTTCGGGAGTGATCGGTGCCAGCTTCCTCGCCAGCGCCTGCGGTTTCGACAAAATTCTCAGTCTGGATATCGGGGGTACCAGCGCGGACGTGGCGGTGATCGTCAATGGGCAAGTCGCGCAGGGCAACGGTGAAATCATCGGTGATTTCCCCATTTATATTCCGTCGGTGGCCGTTACGTCGGTGGGACAGGGGGGCGGATCGCTGGCGTGGATCGATAACCAGGGGGTACTGCAAATGGGTCCAGACAGCGCCGGATCGCTGCCGGGACCGGTGTGTTTCCAGCGCGGAGGGACGCAGCCAACAGCGACCGATGCTTTTGCAGCCTGTGGGATGATCGGTCATGGCGATCTGGGCTACAACGCGGTGAAAGTCGATGTCGCCGCCGCGCGTGCCGCCTGGCAGCCGCTGGCGGAGCAACTGGGCATTACGGTGGAAGAGACGGCGGAAACGGCTATCGAACTGGCGATCTCCAGTATGTACGGTGACACCAGCGGATTGCTGTCGCGTTTTGGGCTGGATCCGCGTGAGTTCTGGTTCCTCGCCTTTGGTGGCGCGGGCCCGATGATGGGGTGTTTCCTCGCCCGCGAACTCAACATGAAAGGGGTGATCGTGCCACCTACGCCGGGGGTACTGTCTGCGCTGGGAGGGCTGGTGGCGGACATCCGCAATGATTTTATCCGCACGCTCTACAGCGATCTGGACGCCAGCCTTGCGGATAAGCTGGCAACGGAAGCGGAAGCCCTGAGCCAACGTGCGCGTGGCTGGCTGCACGAGCAACACGGCGCGGACATGCCGTTCGCTTTGCATTACAGCGCCGATATGCGCTATCGCGGCCAATCGTTTGAGATAGAAGTCGCATTACAGCCGGAGTGGCTGGTGCAGGCCAACGTGGCGGCCTTACATGAGGCCTTTGACCGCCAGCATCAGCAGCTGTTTGGTCACTGTGATGCCGATGCGCCGGTGCAGATTATCAATCTGCGGTTGGTGATTGCGTCTCCCACACCGAAACCCACGCTCAATCTGTTGCCTGCGGCCACTCATGCCGTCGAGGTCGCAAAACAGGTGCATGCCTGGATTGACGGTGCGTCGCATCCGGTCGATGTGGTGTTGCGTGCCACTCTGCGTGCCGGACACCATCTCAACGGACCGGTGATCATCGCACAGGATGACTGCACCACCTGCGTTCCACCGTTCATGCAGGTGGATGTCGATAGTTTTGGCAACTTGCTGATTACGCCTCTGGAGGCAAACTAACATGGCCATTAACGGACGTAACCTGCAAATTCTGGCGAACTATTGCGCGGCGGCGGCCGATGCGATGGCGTTTACGCTGATGCGCACCGCGCACTCCACTTTCGTCAAAGAGACCGAAGATTTTTCCTGTCAGATTGTCAGTCGTGACGGCATGGCGTTCGCCTCACCGCGCAGCTTTGGCGCGCCCTGGTACAGCGGCATCGATTACGGCCCGGTGCTGGCGTTAATCGACAGCTATCAGGAGGGCGATATCTGCATCACCAATGATTCGTATGCGGGCAATGTGGCAACGCACTCGCCGGATATCCATATCTGGAAGCCGGTGTTTCACAACGGTGCGATTGTCTGTTTTGTGGTGGGCCATATTCATAACACCGATGTGGGCGGCGCGGTGCCGGCTTCGCTGTCGCGATCGCTGACCGACATCGTGCAGGAGGGCATCCGCATTCCGCCACTCAAGATTGTGCGCAACGGTGAGTTGAATGAAGAAGTCGCCAGCATCATGCGTCTCAACGTACGTGCACCAGAGCAAAACTGGGGGGATTTCAAGGCGCAGATTGCCTCGGTGAACGTGGGCGAGCGTAAGATCCATGACATCATCGCGCGTTTTGGTGTTGAGGATTTCCTGCAGGGTATCGAGGGTATTCTGGACTACGCCGAAGCGCAGGCGCGCAGCATTATTGCCACTATCCCGGACGGGGATTACTTCTATGCTGACTTTGCCGATGAAGATGGTGAAGGCGGCTATCCGTGCCGCGTAGCCATCACGCTGCGCATTAGCGGCGACACGCTGGAACTGGATTACACCGGCAGCGATCCGCAGTTGGCCTCGTCGCTGAATATGCCTACGGGCGGCCGTGAACGCCATCCGCTGGCGCTGGTGGGTGTCACTTATGTGCTTTCCACGCTGGATCGCCATCTGCTGCTCAATGCGGGCACCTTACGCCCGACGCGGGCTATCCTGCCGCCCGGTACGGTGATGAACTGTGAAGCGCCTGCCGCGGTGGGCATGCGATCGCTGACCTGCGCGTTGTCGCAGATCGCCACCATTGGCGTCTTTTCCCAGGCATTGCCCGATCGCTTACCGGCCAACTCACCCGGCGGCAACTCGATCATGAATATCCGTACCAGCGACAGTCAGAACCGCAGCGTGGTGGCTTCGCTAGGACCCGTCGGCGGTGGCGCGGGCGGTACGCCACGTCATGATGGCCCGGATGGTTCTGGCGGGTTATCGGCGTTTCTGAAAAACACGCCTATTGAGATCAACGAGGCAGAAGTCCCCATCCAATTCCATCGCTATGGGCTGGCAGCGGACAGTGCCGGTGCCGGGCGCTATCGTGGCGGCCTGGCCACGGAGATGGCGTTTGAAATTACCGCGCCCAACACCACGGTAACGGCGCGCAATCGCAACCGGTCAGTGTTCGCCTCGGCTGGCGTGCTGGGCGGTGAGTCAGGGGCATTGTCGCACTTCCGCACGCTGCGCAACGGCAAGGCCATTGAACACGGCAACACCGATGTCATTCGTTGCCAGCCGGGCGATATCGTTGAGGTGCGCGGTCCGGGCGCGGGAGGGTATGGCCTGCCAGTGGAACGTGACACGGCGGCAGTGCTGCAGGATGTGCGCTGCGGATTCGTCTCCTGCCAGATGGCGCGTGAGCGCTACGGCGTGGCGATCATCGATGATGAGGTGGATGCGATCACCACTGCGCGTTTACGAGCTGAGATGCAGCACGAAGCCCGGCAGCATTTTGATCACGGCCCAGCCCGCACCGCGTTTGAACAGCAGTGGACACCGGCGCGCTATGCGTTGCTCACCACGTTTCTGGCACAAGCGCCGGTCAGCTGGCGCCACTTCCTCAAGCAGCAGGTGTTTGACGCCGTGGCAGTGGAGGCACAACCGGCAACACGTGAGGCGGTTGCAGCAGATCCACAACCGGCAATGCTTGAGGCGCAGATGCAGGCCATCTTCCAGAAGCTGCAACAACGCTATCCGGCGATGATGAACAGGTCGCACTAAGCGCTAATATTCAGCTTCAGGCTTTGCCATAGTCTTTTGTTGCCCGATGACGGTTCATCAGGCGCATTTAAGAGGATGTCACTATGGCTTCAGCAAACACGCCCGTTTGGTTTATTTCTGGTTGTTCAACCGGCTTTGGCCGGGAGCTGGCGCAGCAGACCATTGCGCGCGGTTTTCATACCGTGGTGACCGCGCGTGACCCGGCAAAAGTGCAGGATTTGGTGGCGGGGCATGACAACGCCCTTGCGGTGGCACTGGATGTGACCGATGCGCAAAGTATCGAGCAAGCCGTTCAGGCCGCACTGGACAAATTCGGTACGGTGGATGTGCTGGTGAACAATGCCGGCTATGGCTATCAGAGTTCAGTGGAAGAGGGCGATGAGCGTGAGATCCGTGCTCAGTTCGATGCCAACGTCTTTGGTCTGTTTGCCTTAACGCGCGCGATTTTGCCAGCGATGCGTAAACAGCGCCGCGGACACGTGATCAATATCACCTCGGTCGCCGGATTCATTGGCTTTGCCAGTTCAGGCTATTACTCGGCCAGCAAACACGCGGTGGAAGGCTGGTCTGATTCCCTGGCAGTGGAAGCGGCGCCTTTAGGCATTCATGTCACTTGTGTCGAGCCGGGCCCATTCCGCACGGATTGGGCGGGGCGTTCACTGCACCAGACGCCGAGCACCATTCCGGAATATGCTGATACCGCGGCGGCGCGCATGAAAGCCACTTCCGAATACAGCGGCACCCAGGCGGGCGATCCGGCTCGTGCGGCCACGGCGATGATCGCCATCACGGAGCACGATAATCCTCCGCGCCATCTGGTGATGGGCGCATGGGGTTATGAGGCAGTGACCAGTAAGTTGAAAGAGAGACTGGCACAAATCGAAGACTGGAAGCAGACGTCGATTGATACGGATTTTCCGTCATAACCCTGATGCACGGTAGATCGCGCCGCCACCGCTAACCGGGATTAAACGCGAGCGGCGCGGCATTGACGCCAATGCCCGCAGGGCGGAACACGCTCCTCCCGCCGGGCATTTATACCATCTTTTCAATCTCTTCAAACGGTACGGCCTGGCTGAACAGATATCCCTGTAGCTGATTACAGCCCGCATCGGCCAGCGCCACCTTTTGGCCTCCGGTTTCTACTCCTTCGGCGGTGACGGTTAAGCCCATGGCGTGACCCAGACGCACCACGGATTCAACGATTGCCGCAGAGTTTTGCGCGACGCCCAGCGATTGGGTGAAGGAGCGATCAATCTTGATTTTGTCGACCGGGAATGTGCTGAGATAGTTAAGGCTGGAGTAACCGGTGCCAAAATCATCCAGCGCAATGCGGAAACCGGCCTCACGCAGCGCGATGATGTTATTGCGTGCTTCGTGCTCATCCTCAATCAATACGCCTTCGGTGATCTCCAGTTCCATATGATGTGGATTGGCGCCTTCTTCACGCACAATTTCAACGATGCGCTCCACAAAGCCACTGGCGCGAAACTGCACGGGAGAAACGTTAACCGCCACAATCACCTGCGGCAGTTTCAGTGAGGTTTTACAGGCTTCACGTAACACCCATTCGCCCAGCGGAATGATCATCCCGGTCTCTTCGGCGATGGCGATAAAGTCACCCGGCGAGACATCACCACGCACCGGATGCTGCCAGCGCAGCAGGGCTTCTAATCCCACCACTCGCTGTCCGCTGATCTCCATCAGGGGTTGATACCACACGCGCAGGCCATCGAAATTGACCAGCGCCTGACGTAAATCCGTCGCCATCTGCTGGCGGGTGCGCAGCGATTCATCCATCACTTTTTCGAACTGGCGATACTGGCCGCGACCACTGTTTTTTGCCTCATACAGCGCGATGTCCGCTTTACGCATCAGCTCCAGACGATCAATGCCATCTTTAGGGGCCAGCGCCAGCCCGATGCTGACCCCAACCCACACTTCGCTGCCTTGCAGCTCATAGGCTTCACTCAGCTCACTGATAATGCGTTTTGCCAACGTCTGCACCTGACCGATGTTATCGACGTCCGGCATCATCACAATAAATTCATCCCCGCCGATGCGCCCTACGGTATCGCTGGCACGCAAGATGTGCGTGAGGCGGCGCGCCACCTCAATGATCAACTCATCGCCCGCATGATGGCCATAGGTATCATTGATGTTTTTAAAGCGATCGAGATCAAGCAACAGCAGCGCCACACGTTGATCGTGCCGGGCGGATGCAGCCAGCGCCTGGGTCAGCCGATCTTCCACCAGTGCCCGATTAGGCAGGCCGGTAAGCACATCGTGAAAAGCCAGATGCTGCGCCTGCGCCTCACTGGCGCCGAGCTTAAGCAACGATTGCGACAGATTGAGAGAGGAGGTCCAGATGCGCCTGACCATAAACAGGCAGAGCAGGGTAATCAGCACCACGGATAACAGTGTTGAAGGGCCGAGCATGCGCAGCATCTGCGCGCCGGGTTTATCTGGTAGCCAGCTCAGGTAACCCACTGCATCGCCTTGCTGTGAATTCAGTTGGTAGAGTGCATCTGTTCCAGGCTGCGGTGCGCCATCGCTGAAATGCAGCTGTTGCAGTTGGCTGCGATCCGCCAGATTACGTAAATAGCCATCATCGAGGAATTTGATACTGACTAATCGATAGCGGCCTGCTTCACGTGTGCTGCTGATATCGCCCACAGCGAGTGCCGTGGCACGTTGCCCAATGCGCACGAAATCGGCGCGATCGCTGGGACCCGCCACGTCATCACTGCTCACCACGAGCGGACTGGCCAGCATGTCTTTTAGGTATTGCCCCACGCTGTCACTGGGCACGCGTTTACCCTCACGCCAGATCGCCAGCGGCTGATTGTTACGATCCATCAGCAGAATCAACTGGTGGTCAAACATGTCATAAAGCCAGCCGCCGATATTTTGATCTAACCAGCTCTGATCCGGTACGCCCAATGCCAATTGGTCCGCGAGAGGCGACCAGCGAGTCAAACTGCGCAGCTGACGCAAATGTTCATTCAAACTTTGGCTAAAGGAGGCCTCAATCATGCGTTGCTGTTGATCGCGAGCCTGTTCATTGCTCAGCGAGGTGCCCCAGAACAAGCCAACACCTGCTCCGGCAAAGGTTAAAACTAAAATCGCCACCAACGGCAAAATAACTTCCCGTACAAAATTGCGGCGAAAACCGTCGGACAGTTTGATTGTGTTAATCATTAGGGTTCGCGTAACAAGGAGGGCTCATTAATAACGTTAGCAGACTTTACGCAAGCTGCATCCTGTAAGGGAAGCGATAAAGCTGTGAAAACAAGCGATAATTTTTTGAACACTGTCACAAAGGTAACAGTTAAAAATTTTTTATTAAAACCACAGCCGTTTCGCTTCGATCCTGCTGCCCTAAAGCAAATTCATCTTCACGTCATTGAGCCGTCACGGCGCTGTCATCTGGCTCGCGCACTGTAGTCGCCATCTCGCAGCACTTGTCGCTGCGCTCCTCAACCCATAGCGAATGAGGTATTGAACGTGATGGAGATATCCAGACATCCGACCACTGTGTATCAGGCGGTCGCCGCCCAACTGGAGCAGGCACTGCAAGAGCGTTATCGCTGTGGTGACTATCTGCCTTCTGAACAACAGTTAGCCGATCACTATGAAGTCAACCGCCATACGTTGCGCCGCGCGGTAGATGAACTGGTGAACAAAGGGCTGCTGCAACGCCGTCACGGCGTCGGCATTTTGGTGCTGATGCGTCCCTATGATTACCCCTTACATGCGCAGGCGCGCTTTAGCCAAAACCTGCTGGAGCAGGGCAGCCACCCCACCAGTGAGCGACTGCTGGCGGTGCTGCGTCCCGCCAGTGGCGATGTGGCCAGTGCGCTCGCCATTAATGAAGGCGACAACGTGATTCATCTGCGCACGCTGCGCCGCGTGAATGGCGTGCCGGTGTGTGTCATCAATCACTTCCTGCCGGAACTGAGCTGGTGGCGGACGATACAGCAGTTCCAGAACGGCTCGCTGCATGACTTTATGCAGCAGCACCTTGGCCTCGATTTAACGCGTTCGCAAACCCGAATCAGCACCCGCCGCGCCCAGGCTAAAGAGTGTAAACAGCTGGAGATTGCCCTGCAGTCACCGCTGCTGTGCGTGCGCACCCTGAATAAACACCGTGACGGTCAGGTAGCGGAATACTCCGTCAGCCTGACGCGTGGCGACATGATTGAACTGACTCTGGAGCATGAATGAAACAGCAAACCGCTCGCCAGCATTGGCTATCGGTACTCGCGCACAGCAAAGCCAGCCAGCTAAATGCCCACTGGCAGTCGCTGCACCTCAAAGCGCAATTTGAAGCGATTCGTCCCGCCGAAACCGGTTTAACCCGTTTGCAGGCGCGCATGGGCGGTAGCGGCAAACGCTTCGTGATGGGCGATGCCACCGTCACGCGTGCCGTAGTGAAACTGCATGATGGCACCCTCGGTTTCAGTTATGTGCTGGGCCGCGATAAAGCCCATGCCGAACGCTGCGCCGTGATCGATGCGCTGCTGCAACAGCCGGAAACCCATGCGCTGTTGCAGGAAAAATTAATTGCCCCGCTGGCGGCCCTGCGTGAAGAGCAGCGTCAGCTGCGCGCACGTGAAATCGCCAGCTCTAAAGTGGACTTCTTTACGCTGGTACGCGGAGATAACTCATGACATTACTCGCCAGTTTTAACCATCCGGTTGCCGATTCACAGCGTGCCTTCCGCCGCATTCTCAAAGCAATGAGCGAGCCAGGCGTGATGGTCTCTCTGCCACTGGAACAGGGCTGGGGCGACCTGTCGCCTGCCGCGACGGCGGTACTGCTGACGCTGGTGGATCAGGAGAGTGCGTTGTGGCTGGATGGTCGCGTAGATAGTGAAATCGTGCGTAATAACCTGCGTTTTCACACCGGTGTGCCGATTGTGGAAGAGCGCCATGCCCCTTTTGCCCTGACGCATGCGGCATCCAATCCGGATCCCGCGCAGTTTGCGCCGGGCGACAATATGTCACCGGAAAAAAGCACCACACTGATCATTGAAGTGCCATCACTGAACGGCGGCTTAACCCTACGCCTGTCTGGTCCTGGCCTGCGTGAATCACGCGCCATCGCCCCGCAGCTTCCCGAAGCCATTCTGACCTATCTGCGCGAGCGTCCGCACCCGTTCCCACTGGGCGTGGATCTGATTTTCACCTGCGGTGAAGCGATGATGGCCTTGCCACGCACTACCGACGTGGAGGTGTGCTGATGTACGTTGCGGTGAAAGGGGGCGAGAAGGCGATAGCCAGTGCTCATGAGCTACAGGCTGATTTGCGCCGTGGCGACCGCGATATCGCAGAACTCGGTTGCGATCAGGTCGCACAGCAGCTGGGATTAGCGGTGGATCGCGTGATGACCGAAGGCGGTATTTACGATCCCCAACTGGCGGCGCTCGCCATTAAACAAGCCAGCGGCGATTTGGTCGAAGCGATCTTTCTGCTGCGTGCCTATCGCACGACGCTGCCACGTCTGGCTGACAGCCTGGCACTGGACACCGATGAGATGCGCATCGAACGTCGTATCTCGGCGGTGTACAAAGATTTGCCGGGCGGTCAGGTGCTCGGTCCCACCTACGATTACAGCCATCGCCTGCTCGATTTCACCCTGCTGGCTAACGGTGAAACTCCGGCGGCACCGCGTGACGATCAGGCGCTGCCAGAGCACTGCCCGCATGTGTTCAGCATGATGACCAGAGAGGGCCTGGCAGCGCGCGAAGAGGATGATGGCAGCGAGCCTTGTGATATCACGCGTGAACCGCCTGGCTATCCGGCCACGCGCGCGGCACGTCTGCAACAGTTGGTGCGCGGCGACGAAGGTTTCTTGCTGGCGCTCGGCTACTCCACGCAGCGCGGTTATGGCCGCAACCACCCGTTTGCTGGCGAAATCCGTACCGGCTATCTCAGCGTGTCGATCTGCCCGGAAGAACTGGGCTTTGAGATTGATATCGGTGAAATCCTGCTGACCGAGTGTGAAATGGTCAACGGCTTCACCACGCAAACCGAAGGTGCGCCGCACTTCACGCGCGGCTACGGGCTGGTGTTTGGCCGTTCAGAGCGCAAGGCGATGGCGATGGCACTGGTGGATCGTGCCCTGCAAGCACCCGATTACAACGAACGTATTGCCGGCCCGGCGCAGGACGAAGAGTTCGTGCTGTCGCATGCCGACAACGTGGAAGCGGCGGGCTTTGTTTCGCATCTGAAACTGCCGCACTACGTCGATTTCCAGGCGGAGCTGGAGTTGCTGAAACGGCTGCGTGAACAGGTTCAGGAGCAAAACGATGAGTGAGTTAACCGGCTATAACAACGGCTATCTGGACGAGCAGACCAAGCGCACCCTTCGTCGCGCGATCCTCAAAGCGGTAGCGATTCCGGGTTATCAGGTGCCCTTTGCCGGACGTGAAATGCCGATGCCTTACGGCTGGGGCACCGGCGGGATCCAGATCACCGCCAGCATCATTGGCGACAGCGACGTGCTGAAGGTGATTGACCAGGGCGCGGATGACACCACCAACGCCGTGTCGATCCGTCGCTTCTTCCAGCGTGTCAGCGGGGCAGCCACCACCGAAGCCACCAAAGACGCCACGCTGATCCAGACGCGTCACCGCATTCCGGAGACGCCATTGCAGGAAGATCAGGTGCTGATTTTCCAGGTGCCGATTCCTGAGCCGCTGCGCTTCATCGAGCCGCGCGAAACGGAAACCCGCACCATGCACGCACTGGAAGAGTACGGCATCATGCAGGTCAAACTGTATGAAGATATCGCCCGCTACGGCCATATCGCCACCACTTATGCCTATCCGGTGAAGGTCAACGATCGCTACGTGATGGACCCTTCGCCGATCCCGAAATTCGATAACCCGAAAATGCACATGATGCCTGCGCTGCAACTGTTTGGCGCCGGGCGTGAAAAGCGCATTTATGCCTTGCCGCCTTATACCAAAGTGGAAAGCCTCGACTTCGACGACCACCCATTCACCGTACAAAGCTGGGATGAACCCTGTGCCCTGTGCGGTTCACGCCACAGCTACCTCGATGAGGTGGTCATGGATGATGCCGGTACGCGCATGTTTGTCTGCTCCGATACCGATTTTTGCCACCAGCAGCAGGAACAACAACATGCACAGTGAACAGCCGCTGCTTGCGGTCAACAATCTGACGCACCTTTATGCGCCAGGCAAAGGTTTTGAAGACGTCAGCTTTGAACTCTATCCAGGGGAAGTCTTGGGCATTGTGGGTGAGTCGGGTTCCGGCAAAACCACCTTGCTGCGCAGCCTGTCTGCGCGTTTAGCGCCGCAGCAGGGCAACATTCTTTATCGTGCTCAGGATCTTTATCTACTGAGTGAGAGCGACCGCCGCCGCTTGTTGCGTACCGAATGGGGCGTGGTGCATCAGCATCCGCTGGACGGATTACGCCCGCAGGTCACGGCGGGCGGCAATATCGGCGAGCGCCTGATGGCCGTCGGCCAGCGTCATTACGGTGACATCCGTAAAGAGGCGATGCGCTGGTTGCAGGACGTCGAAATCCCCGCCAACCGCATCGACGATTTGCCGACCACCTTCTCCGGCGGTATGCAGCAGCGTTTGCAGATTGCACGCAACCTGGTGACGCAACCCACGCTGGTGTTTATGGATGAGCCGACCGGTGGTCTGGATGTGTCGGTGCAGGCACGACTGCTGGATCTGCTGCGTACGCTGGTGCGCGAGCTCAATCTGGCGGTGGTGATCGTCACCCACGATCTCGGCGTCGCGCGCTTACTGGCGCACCGCCTGCTGGTGATGAAGCAGGGCAAGGTGGTGGAGAGCGGTCTGACCGACCGGGTACTGGACGATCCGCACCATCCTTACACGCAACTGCTGGTCTCATCGGTGCTGGCTTAACTTCATCAGGACATCAACATGCAACCTTTATTGCGCGTAGAGAAACTTAGCAAAACCTTCGTGCTGCACAACCAGAGCAGTGCTGAACTGCCGGTGCTGCAGGATGCCAATCTTGAGGTCGGTGCCGGTGAATGTGTGGTGCTGCACGGCCGTTCCGGCAGCGGTAAATCCACGCTGCTGCGCGCGCTGTACGGCAACTATCAGGCCAACAGCGGCCATATCTGGCTGCAACATCAGGGCGCATGGATCGACATGGCACAGGCACCCGCGCGGCAGATTTTGGCGATTCGTCGCGAAACCGTTGGCTGGGTCAGCCAGTTCTTGCGCGTTATTCCCCGTGTGCCCACGTTGGAAATCGTCATGCAACCTCTGCTCGAACGCGGCGTGGATCGTGCTTTTTGCGAGAAGCGAGCCAAAGACCTGCTGACCAGGCTGAATGTGCCTGAACGTTTGTGGTCACTCGCGCCGTCCACGTTCTCGGGCGGTGAACAGCAGCGCGTGAACATCGCACGGGGTTTTATCGCGGATTATCCGGTACTGCTGCTGGATGAACCCACCGCCTCACTCGACAGTGCGAATAGCGCAGCGGTGGTGGAGTTGATTGAACAGGCGCGCACCCGTGGTGCCGCTATTGTGGGCATTTTCCATGACGAAGCGGTGCGCGCACGCGTGGCCGATCGCCTGCACGTCATGCAGCCGGTTAAAACAGGAGCAGAAGCATGATCGTCAATAATGTCCGTCTGGTGCTGGAAAATGAGGTTGTCGCCGGTTCGCTGGAGATCCGCGACGGTCGCATCGCCAGTTTCAGCGACAGCACCAGCCAATTGCCTGGTGCGCTGGATGGCGAAAACGCCTTCCTGTTACCAGGACTGGTTGAGCTGCATACCGACAACCTCGACAAATTCTTCACGCCGCGTCCAAAAGTGGATTGGCCCGCGCACTCGGCAATGAGCAGCCACGATGCGCTGATGGTTGCCAGCGGCATTACCACGGTGCTGGATGCGATTGGCGTCGGCGATGTGCGGGATGGCGGTCATCGCCTCGAGAACCTGAGCAAAATGATCAACGCCATTCAGGACAGCAACCGCAAAGGCATCAACCGGGTCGACCACCATCTGCATCTGCGCTGTGAGTTGCCACACAACACCACGCTGCCGCTGTTTGAAAAGTTGATGAGCACGCCTGAGCTGTCACTGGTATCGCTGATGGACCATTCGCCAGGCCAACGTCAATACGCCTCGCTGGAGATGTATCGCACCTATTACCAGGGCAAATACTTGTTGAATGATGAGCAGATGGATCAGTTCGAACGTGAGCAACTGGCACTGGCTGCCGAGTTCTCGACACCGAACCGCAACGCCATCTCCAGCCTGTGCCGTTCACGGGGGATCCCGATTGCCAGTCACGATGATGCTACTGCCGCACATGTGGCCGAATCGCATGAGGTGGGCAGCACCATTGCGGAGTTTCCCACCACCATCGAGGCTGCACGCGCCTCGCGTGAGTGCGGTATGCAGGTGTTAATGGGCGCGCCGAATATCGTGCGTGGTGGATCGCACTCGGGCAACGTGGCAGCCTGGGAGCTGGCCAGCCATGGGCTGCTGGATATTCTGTCATCGGATTACTACCCAGCGAGCCTGCTGGACGCGGTGTTCCGCTTAGTGGCAGATGAACGCAACAGCCTGACGTTGCCACAGGCCGCCGCGTTGGTGACACGCCATCCGGCGCGTGCCATTGGCTTGCACGATCGCGGCGTGATTGGCGAAGGCATGCGTGCCGACCTGGTGCTGGCGCATACCGAACATGGGCATCCACACATTCGCCACGTCTGGTCGCAGGGCAGGCTGGTGTTCTGATGGCGCGCCTGATCTGGCTCACCGGGCCTTCGGGCTCGGGTAAAGACAGTCTGTTGAATGCGCTACGCGAAGCGCCGCCAGATAACCTGGTGATCGCCCATCGCTACATTACGCGCCCGGCTGATGCCGGGGGCGAAAATCATGTGGCGCTGAGCGAGGCTGAGTTTCGGCGTCGTCAAGCCATGGGATTGTTTGCCATCAGCTGGCAGGCACACGGCCTCTACTACGGGCTGGGAGAAGAGATCGACCACTGGCTGGCGCGCGGGTTGAATGTGCTGGTCAACGGTTCGCGTCTGCATCTGCCGATTGTCGAGCAACATTACGGCACACAACTGTTGCCGCTGGTGCTGCACGTTTCACCGGCGGTGCTGGAAATGCGCTTACGGCAGCGCGGACGTGAAAGTGAAGGGGAGATTCGTCAACGGCTGGCGCGCGCATCAGAACCGCTGCCTGCGCACTGCCATCCGCTCAATAACGATGGCGCACTCAGCGATACGCTCAACGGGTTGCGTCAATTGCTGGAGCATCCACCATGAAACTCACTTTTCTCGGTACGGGTGGCGTGCAATCTGCGCCGCTGTTTGGCTGTGATTGCCACGCTTGCGAACGTGCACGTCTTGAGCCAAGGCGCGCGCGTGCCGCGACCAGTGCACTCATTGACACGGGCAGCGAGCGTATATTGCTGGATGCCGGACGCCACGACCTGCATCAGCGCTTTCGACCCGGTGAACTGAGCCGTATTTTGCTCACCCATTTTCATATGGACCATGTGGCAGGACTGTTCAGTTTACGTTGGGGATTAGGTCAGCCGATTCCGGTGTGGGCACCGCCGGATGAGAAGGGCTGCGATGACCTGTTTAAACATCCTGGTTTGCTGGATTTCCGTTCTGCCCTCACGCCTTTCGTCCCTCATCGCTTTGGTGCGTTGCAGGTGACACCTCTACCGCTGCAGCACTCAAAACTCACTTATGGTTACCTGTTCGACTGGCAGGGTACGCGTCTCGCCTGGCTTTGTGATACCTGTGGATTGCCACCTGACACTGCAGATTTTCTTCATGGTCAACCCCTGGATCAACTGGTGATTGACTGCAATGACCCGCCACGAGAAAGCGTACGCAATCATAACGATGTGACGCGCGCATTGCAGATTATTGAACAGCTGGCACCGCGCCAGGCGTGGCTTATCCACCTCAGTCATGAGATGGATGGCTGGTTACTTAATAATCGCTTACCTGACAATGTGCTGGCGGCCACCGACGGCCAGACGATTACGGTCGGCTCCGCACTCAGTGTCACTGTTTAATCATTTTACTGTCATTAAGTCTTCATCGGATTTGCCCGTAATAACGGGCAATCAAGACCTCAGAGAGATGGAGTGCAACATGGCACAGGCATTACTGAAAACCGTTATCGACAATCCTTATGTTCCGCACGCCGGGCAAGGCAACAAGGTGCTGTCGGTGCAGGGACTGTGCAAGGCGTACGGCGAGAACCGCGTACTGGATAATGTCAGCTTCGATCTGCATGCGGGCGAGCTGGTGGCCGTGATTGGTCGCTCAGGCGCAGGCAAATCGACACTGTTACACATGCTGAACGGCACCATCAGTGCTTCGCAGGGTGCGATTCTCAGTCATCGTCAGGGTGAAGCCGATCGTGATGTGGTGACGCTCAATAGCCGCCAGATGCGCGAATGGCGCAGCGAATGCGGCATGATTTTCCAGGATTTCTGTCTGGTGCCGCGTCTGGATGTACTGACCAACGTACTGCTGGGGCGCCTGAGCCAGACTTCAACACTGAAATCCTTCTTCAAAGTGTTCTCCGAAGCGGACCGCGCGCAGGCGATTGAGCTGCTGCAGTGGATGAACATGCTGCCGCAGGCGCTGCAGCGTGCGGAGAACCTGTCAGGTGGGCAGATGCAGCGCGTGGCGATTTGCCGTGCGCTGATGCAAAACCCGCGCATTCTGCTGGCAGATGAGCCGGTGGCCTCACTCGATCCGAAAAACACCAAACGCATCATGGATGTGCTGCGTCAGGTGAGTGAGCAGGGCATCAGCGTCATGGTGAACCTGCACTCGATTGAACTGGTGAAGCAGTACTGCACCCGTGTTATCGGCATTCAGCGCGGCAAAGTGCTGTTTGACGGACATCCTTCTCAGTTGACCGATGGCTTGCTGCATGAGCTGTACGGCGACGAAATTAACCAGCTCCACTAACTTCCACGGCAAGAGAAAAAACACGAATGAAACTGACCTCTTTAGCTTTATTGACTGTTGCAATGACTTTTGGCGTTAACGCAGCGGATGCACCAAAAGAATTGAACCTCGGGATTTTGGGTGGACAGAACGCCACTCAGCAGATCGGCGATAACCAGTGCGTGAAAGATTTCTTCGACAAAGAGCTGAACGTCGATACCAAAATGCGCAACTCGTCTGACTACTCAGGCGTGATTCAGGGCCTGCTGGGTAACAAAATTGATATGGTGCTGAGCATGTCTCCAGCATCTTATGCGTCGGTTTATCTGCAGAACCCGAAAGCGGTTGACGTGGTCGGCATCGTGGTGGATGACAAAGACGGATCACAGGGTTATCACTCTGTGGTGATCGTGAAAGCAGACAGCCCGTACAAAAAGCTGGAAGACCTGAAAGGCAAATCCTTTGGTATGGCCGATCCGGATTCAACTTCTGGCTTCCTGATGCCAAACCAGGCGTTCAAGAAAGAGTTTGGTGGCACGGTTGACGACAAGTACAACAACACCTTCTCCAGCGTGACCTTCTCTGGCGGCCACGAGCAGGACATCCTGGGTGTGCTGAACGGTCAGTTTGAAGGTGCTGTGACCTGGACTTCAATGATCGGCGATTATGACAAGGGTTATACCTCTGGTGCCTTTGGCCGCATGATGCGTATGGACCAGCCTGACCTGATGAAGAAAATCCGCATCATCTGGCAGTCTCCTCTGATCCCGAACGGTCCAATTCTGGTGAGCAACAACTTGCCCGCTGACTTCAAACAGAAGCTGGTGGCTGCGATCAAGAAGCTGGATAAAGAAGACCACAGTTGCTTTGTTAAAGCGGTGGGCGGTGCTCAGCACATCGGCCCGGCAACCGTTGCCGATTATCAGAACATCATCGATATGAAACGTGATTTGATGAAAGGTTCACGCGGTTAATGAACCTGCGGGGCAGGTGTGCTGGCAAAGCATACCTGCCTGATGCGCTTGCAGAAAACCGTAGCGGCGCGATGAATCGCGCGGTTTTCACTCGCAAATGAGCGGGTATCAGTGCGCAATGAATCGTGCCGCTACACCGTTGTGCCACGCAATATTACCTCCAATACAGGACATCCCCCTTGACCGATTTCGAACACTACTACCAACGCATCCGTCGTCAGCAAAAACGCGACACTGTGCTCTGGTCGCTTCTGTTGGTGGCGCTCTACCTCGCTGCGGGCAAGATGGCGGAATTCAATCTGGTCACCGTCTGGCAATCACTGCCACACTTTTTTGATTACATCGGCGAAACCGTGCCGGTGTTGCATTGGTCGGTGTTGTTCGCGGATGTCAAAACCGAAGGCTCGCTGGCCTACTGGGGCTACCGCCTGCATTTTCAGCTGCCGCTGATTTGGGAAACTTTGCAGCTGGCGCTGTCGTCGACCATCGTTGCCGTGATGATCGCTGGGGTACTGGCGTTTTTCGCCGCCGACAACACCCAAACGCCGCGCAGCGTCCGCTTTGCGATCCGTGCCTTTGTCGCTTTCCTGCGCACCATGCCTGAACTGGCGTGGGCGGTGATGTTCGTCATGGCGTTTGGCATTGGGGCGATTCCCGGCTTCCTCGCGCTGGCGCTGCACACCGTGGGAAGCCTGACCAAACTGTTTTATGAATCGATTGAGAGCGCTTCGGACAAACCGGTGCGCGGCCTCGCGGCCTGCGGAGCCACCAAATTACAGCGCATGCGCTTCGCCTTCTGGCCACAGGTGAAACCGACGTTTCTCTCCTACAGCTTTATGCGCCTTGAAGTGAACTTCCGTTCTTCCACCATCCTTGGATTGGTCGGTGCGGGCGGTATCGGCCAGGAGTTGATGACTAACATCAAACTGGACCGTTACGATCAGGTCAGTATTACGCTGCTGCTGATCATTGTGGTGGTTTCGCTGCTGGATACGATATCCGGCTGGTTGCGCCGTCGCGTGGTGGAAGGGGATATCAAATGATCGCATTAGCACCGGATGTAGCGAAACTGAAGCAGGAAAATCCAGCACTGTTCGCCGCCCAAAACCGTTATCTGCGCCGGGTGGCTGGCATTGCACTTGCCATCGCGCTTTATTACCTGTTCTTCTTTGAGTTCTTTGGCATTGAGTGGAGCCGAGTCATTATCGGTTGCGAGCAACTAGGGCGTTACTTCCTGCGCATGTTCGTTTGGCAAGACTTTATGAATTGGCCATTTGGCTATTATTTCTCGCAGATTGGCATAACGCTGGCGATTGTATTTGCCGGGACATTGACCGCATCGCTGATCGCGTTGCCAGTGTCGTTCCTTGCAGCGCGTAACGTGATGCACGATCCCATTGCCCGTCCGATCTCCTTAGTGGTGCGCCGTTTGCTCGACATCCTGCGCGGTGTCGATATGGCCATCTTGGGCCTGATCTTTGTGCGTGCGGTTGGCATGGGGCCGCTGGCGGGCGTGCTGGCGATTGTGGTTCAGGATGTGGGCTTGCTGGGTAAACTGTATGCGGAAGGGCATGAAGCGGTTGAACGTTCGCCAAGCCGTGGTTTAGGTGCGGTGGGGGCTAATAGTCTGCAGAAACATCGCTTTGGCATCTTTACCCAATCCTTCCCGACCTTCCTGGCGTTGAGTCTGTACCAGATTGAATCCAATACCCGTTCGGCGGCGGTACTCGGTTTTGTCGGGGCAGGTGGCGTCGGTCTGGTGTATGCCGAGAACATGCGTCTGTGGAACTGGGATGTGGTGATGTTCCTGACCATCCTTCTGGTCGGCGTGGTGATGATTATGGATGTCATCTCCAGCAAATTGCGTAAACGCTACATCACGGGGAAACCGTTGCCGCTGTGGCAGCCTGCCGTGCGCGATTAAGCCGTTCACTGCGTTGCCAGGCGCGCTCCAGCGCCTGCGCCAACTGCACCTGTTGCCAGGGTTTTGCCAACCGTTCACACAGCGGCAAAGTGACCTGACTTTGACGCAAATCCTGACCGCTAATCAGCAGCGTGGCCAGTTCCGGCCACTGCTGTTGTGCCTGACGAATCACATCCGCGCCGTTTAACGCCCCGGGTAACATCAAATCACTGATCAGTAACTCAATGTCCGGCGTCTGCCGCAGCAGCGTTAACGCGGATTCGCCATCGTCACACTCTAATGTGAGATAGCCGAGCTGATGCAAGTGCTCACACAATGTCTGCCTGACGGCGGGTTCATCATCCAGGACTAACACCAGACGGTCGCTGCTGGCAACTGGCGTGAATTCCGGCAGCGCCGGTGCAGACTGGGCCGCTTCCGGTGCACGCGGCAGTAACAGGCGCACGGTGGTGCCCTGGCCGGGGGCGGTTTCCACCTCGATCTGTCCGCCAGATTGACGCACAAATCCATATACCATCGACAACCCAAGTCCGCTGCCGCTGCCGGTCTCTTTGGTGGTGAAAAATGGCTCAAACACCTGTTCTCGCACCTCGGCTGACATGCCGCAGCCGTGATCGATAACTTCAATGGTCACGCGATCGCGTTTGCCATCCGCTTCCTGCATTCGCTGATTCCAGATGCGCAGGCGAATTTCCCCGCTTTGTTTCTCCATGGCATCGCGCGCATTGACCACCAGATTCATCAGCGCATTTTCCAACTGCCCGGCATCGATCCACGCTGGCCAAGCGGGGCGTTGCGCATCTACCACTAATTGCTGACCGGGCAACAGTGAATGCTGCAACAGTGAGTGCAGATTATCGACCAGCTCAATCACTGATACCGCACGCGGATATAGCGACTGTTTACGTGAGAATGCCAGCAGCCGCTGGGTAAGCTGTGCCGCGCGGTCGGCCGCCAGCCGCGCACGATCGATTCGACTGGCCAGCGAACCAGAGGGGAGTTGGCCCACGGTGAGCGCCAGACTGCCAATAATCACGGCCAGCAGGTTGTTGAAGTCATGAGCGATGCCGCCGGTGAGTTGGCCCACCGCTTTCATTTTTTGGCTGTGCAGCAGCGCTTCTTCCAGCGCCTTGCGCGTGGTGCGCTCCAGTACGGTATTGACCATGCCACGGCGTGGCACCGGGCTAAAGCGCAGTTCCAGCGTGCGGCCGTCGGGCAGGCGAACTTCCTGCGCATCGTGCAGGCTGGTGAGTTGCACATCCATCCGCTCTAGCAGACGTTGATAATGCAGGCCGCGATGCAGGTCGCGCGCCGGAATGCCGAGCAACTCAGCATATTGTGCGTTCCAGACCACCAGTTGCCCGCTGTTATCGAACAACGCAAAGCCATCGCGCATCGCGAGGAAAGTGGATTCCAGTTGATTACTTTTCTCTTTTAACAGGCGCGAAGTGTGGGCCAGTGAAGCGGTATTGCGCGCAAAGACGTTAAAGGCGCGAGCCAGATCGCCAAGCTCATCGCGGCGGGCCAATCCCGGAACATTGACGCTTTTCTCGCCCTGGGCCAGGCGCGTCATGGCGTGGGCGATAGCGGTCAGGCTCGAACCGAGATTACGATAGATGTAGTAACCCGCGTAACCGGTGATCAACAGTGCCAGCAGCATAAACAGGCCAATAAACCCGATGATGGAGTCCAGCTCCTGATGCGTCACCGTGCTGCGTGCATCGCTCTGCTGCGCGACCAGTTGCACATAATGGGTGATGTCACCATTCAGCATCGCGACCAGTGCTTTGATGCGATAGGTCGCGTAGGCAATGGCGATATCGCTCTGCTCAAGCTGTTGAGCGACGGGTTGTAAGCTGCGCGTGGTGTCGACCAAGCGGTCACGCTGCATCGCCAGCGCATCCTGTAGCGGCAGGGCGGACCAAATGGGCAGTACCTGTTGTAATTGCTGTTCAGCAGCTTGCGGTGCCGTGGACTGGATCGCCACCTTTAACAAGGCATCCGTTTGCTGGCGCAGCGGCAAAAAAGCGCCGTCGCTGGCGAGCACATCAATGCGATTCAGCAGCAATTGCGCCTGCCACAGACCACTCAGCATCACGTTGCGTTGTAAGTGGCGTTGATGACCAACACGCAGCAGCTGATTGATGCTCTGTTCCAGCATCTGGCTGCGTTCACGAATGCGCGCCAGCAGCGCGGGTTGCTGTGCGGCCAATGGCGCGTTCGCCAGCAGGGATAAAGACTGCTGCAAGGCTTGCTGCGTCTGTTGCAGACGTGCCGACTCGCTCTGGTACTCCAGCGCACCCACCACCTGCGCCAATCGTACGGCGGCGGTGGCCACATTGGCCGTATCCCGCGCCAGCGCCAGGCTGCCGTTCATATCCGCCAGGGTTTGCGCCTGTGCCTGCTCCTGAATGTGACCCGCGTGGCGAAATCCAAAAATAGCCACCAGGCTCACCGCCAGCGTCACGCTCACCACTAACAGGTTAAACAGCAGCAACCGACCCCGTGCGCCAGCGTGCCAGTGCAGACTCTGACTCATTTGCGGACACTCCTTACCTCTCAACTCCCGGCGAGTATAAAAGCGTGACCGGGACGCAATATGACAAATATGAATGGCTGCTGACATTTTCCATTTATCTGGCGTTGCAACACTCGGCGACAACTTCACACAGCAGGAGCCTGGCGATGGCGGCGACACCGATATTAGAAATGCGCGAAATCACCCGACGCTTCGGCAGCTTCTACGCCTTAAAAGGCGTGGATCTGACCGTGTGGCCGGGTGAAGTCCATGCGCTGATGGGCGAAAACGGTGCCGGAAAAAGTACGCTGATGAAGATTCTGGCCGGTGCGTATATCGCCAGCAGCGGGGAAATTCTTATTGATGGTCAGCCCTACGCTATTAAAGGCCCGAAAGAGGCGCTGGCAGCGGGCATCACACTGATTTATCAGGAAATCAATCTGGCGCCCAATCTCACGGTGGCAGAGAACATTTTTCTCGGCAGCGAGATCACGCGTGGCGGGCTGGTGAAACGTCGGCAGATGGCAGAAGAAGCACAGCAGGTGATTAATCGTTTGGGTGCGCAATTCAGTGCAACCGATCTGGTGAGCAGGCTGAGCATTGCCGAGCAGCAGCAGGTGGAAATCGCCCGCGCGCTGCATCGCAACAGCCGCATTCTGGTGATGGATGAACCCACGGCTGCGCTCTCCAACCGTGAAACTGAGCAGCTGTTTGCGCTGATTAAACGCCTGCGCAGCGAAGGCATGGCGATCATTTATATCAGTCATCGCATGGCGGAAGTGTATGAGCTCTCCGATCGCGTCAGCGTGCTGCGCGATGGGCAGTATGTCGGCAGCCTGACGCGTGAAAAACTGAATGCCAGCGAACTGGTGCGCATGATGGTCGGGCGTCCACTCAGCGATCTGTTTAATAAAGACCGCAATATTCCCTTCGGTGAGGTGCGCCTGGCCGTTAATCATCTCACCGATAACCGTAAAGTGCATCCCAGCAGTCTCTCGGTGCGCGCCGGGGAAATTGTTGGGCTGGCAGGTTTGGTCGGCGCCGGGCGCAGTGAGCTGGCACAGCTGATTTTTGGCGTGCACCAGCCGAAAGGCGGCGAGATCTGGATCGATGGGGAGAAGGTGAAAATTCACTCCCCGCGGGATGCCATAGCACGTGGCATTGGTTTCCTGACCGAGAACCGTAAAGAGCAAGGGCTGTTTCTGGAACTGGCCGCGCAGGAAAACATCGTGATGGCCACGCTGGAGCGTGATGCCAGTTACGGTCTGCTCAATCGGCGCAAAGGGCAAAAGATCGCCGGTGATGCCATCGAATCACTCAATATCCGTGTGCCGCACGCCCAGGTGCGGGCAGGTGGATTATCGGGCGGTAACCAACAGAAGCTGCTGATTTCACGCTGGGTGGCGATTGCACCGCGCATCCTGCTGCTGGACGAACCCACGCGCGGCGTGGATGTCGGCGCCAAAAGCGAAATCTACCGCATGATGAATCAGATGGCGCAACAGGGCGTGGCGATTTTGATGATCTCCAGCGAGTTGCCGGAGGTGGTCGGGATGAGTGACCGCGTCTACGTGATGCGCGAAGGCAGCATTGCGGGCGAGCTGAGCGGCGCAGAGATCAGCCAGGAAAACATCATGACACTGGCCACCGGCGCTCAGCCGGTTCAGGCCTGAGGAGACCGAAATGACCAGTGAAACCGCACGCGTAAAAAGTCCTACGCTCAAACGCGCCTTAATGAGCGATCTGCTGCAAACGGTGGGCATTCTGCCGATTTTGATTCTGATTGTGGCGGTATTTGGCTTTGTCGCACCGAACTTCTTTACCGAAGCCAACCTGCTGAATATCACCCGCCAGGCTTCGATCAATATCGTGCTGGCGGCAGGCATGACCTTTGTCATCCTCACTGGCGGGATAGATTTATCCGTCGGTTCGATGCTCGGTACCACGGCGGTGGTGGCGATGGTGGTGTCACTCGATCCCGCCTTTGCCGGGCTGACGATACCGGCGGCGCTCGGCGCAGGGCTGATTATGGGGCTTTTCAACGGCATTTTAGTGGCGTGGGCCGGTTTACCGCCCTTTATTGTCACGCTCGGCACCTATACCGCCTTGCGCGGCGCGGCTTATTTGCTGGCGAACGGCACCACCGTCATCAACTCTGATATCAATTTTGAGTGGATAGGCAACGGTTATCTCGGGCCGATCCCATGGCTGATCATTATTGCCTTTGCCGTCATCGCGCTGTGCTGGTTCATTCTGCGCCGTACCACCCTGGGTGTGCACATCTACGCTGTGGGCGGCAACATGCAGGCGGCTCGTCTTACTGGCATTAAGGTCGGCATGGTGCTGGTGTTTGTCTATGCCATGAGCGGCATGTTGTCGGGATTGGGCGGATTGATGAGTGCATCACGCCTTTACAGCGCCAACGGCAATCTGGGGGTGGGATACGAGTTGGATGCGATAGCGGCGGTGATCCTGGGCGGTACCAGTTTTGTCGGCGGCATCGGCACCATCACCGGCACGCTAATTGGTGCGCTGATTATCGCCACGTTGAACAACGGCATGACGCTGATGGGCGTGTCTTACTTCTGGCAACTGGTGATCAAGGGCGGAGTGATCATTATTGCCGTGCTGATCGATAAGTACCGTACGCGTCATCACGTGGGTTAAGGGCTATTTGCAACAGGTTGTCACACAACGGCGATCTGCTGGGTCGCCAATATAATCAAAAAAGCAGGAGAACATCGACTATGCGTTTTAATCCGATTATTACCGGACTGCTGGCGGCGACGTTGTTGAGTGCGCCACTGGTGCAGGCAAAAGAACTCAAATCCATTGGTGTCACGGTCGGCGATCTCGCCAACCCGTTCTTCGTGCAGATCACCAAAGGCGCAGAGCTCAAGGCGCGCGAACTGGCGGGCGACAAGGTCAATGTGACGCTGGTCTCCAGCGGTTACGATCTCGGTCAGCAGGTGGCGCAGATTGATAACTTCATCGCCGCTAAAGTGGACATGATTATCCTGAACGCCGCCGACTCCAAAGGCATCGCGCCTGCGGTAAAACGTGCGCGTGACGCCGGTATTGTGGTGGTGGCGGTGGACGTGGCCGCAGACGGTGCTAACGCCACCATTACCTCCGATAACACCCAGGCTGGGGCTATGGCGTGTAAATACATCTCTGATCGCCTGAAAGATAAAGGTAACGTGGTGATCATCAACGGACCGCCTGTATCAGCGGTGCAAAACCGGGTTGAAGGCTGCATGAACGAGCTGAAAACCCATCCGGATATCAAACTGCTCTCCTACAACCAGAATGCCAAGGGCAGCCGTGATGGTGGCCTGGAAGTGATGACTGGACTGCTGTCAGCCAATCCGAAGATCGATGCGGTATTTGCGATCAATGATCCAACGGCGATAGGTGCGGATCTGGCGGCTAAACAGGCACAGCGCAGTGAGTTCTTTATTGTCGGCGTCGATGGATCGCCTGATGGTGAAGAGGCGCTGAAACGTAAAGGTTCGCTGTTTGTCGCAACGCCAGCACAGGACCCACAGGTGATGGCGGCCAAAGCGGTGGAGATTGGCTACGACATCCTGCAGGGCAAACCCGCGCCTGACAAACCGGTGCTGATCCCGGTCACCATGATCGATCGCAATACCGTCAGCAGCTACAAAGGCTGGACAGTGAAATAACGTTGATCACTTGAGGCGGTCTCTGGGCCGCCCGTATTGGGAGAGGAGTTATGCATCGATCCGAAGTGAACGCCATTCTGCAACTCACCCGAGAATTCTTTATGCGTCAGGACGTGCATCTGCCGCCGTGGGCCGATTATGGCCTCAGCCAATGGCGTGCGCTGGATAAACGCAGCGCAGAAGAGCTGCTGGCGCTGCATCTGGGCTGGGATGTCACCAGTTTTGGTGCTGATGATTTTTCTCAGACCGGCTTAACTTTGTTTACTCTGCGTAACGGATCGCGCGGAGGCCAGCCGTGGGGCAAACCCTATGCCGAAAAGATCATGCACGTGCGGGAAGGGCAGGTGACGCCCATGCATTACCATCCGCAAAAAATGGAAGACATCATCAATCGCGGCGGCGGAAATCTGATCGTGACACTGCATAACCGCGCGGGCGACCGGCTTGATGATTCGCCGGTGAACGTAACGTTGGATGGCATCCGCCAGACTCACGCCGCGGGATCGCAACTGCGCCTGTCCCCGGGTGAGAGCGTAACCCTGCAGCCCGGAATCTGGCACAGCTTCTGGGGCGAAGAGGGCTATGGCGATGTGCTGGTTGGCGAAGTCTCGATGCCCAACGATGACGAGCATGACAATGTCTTTCTCACGCCGCTGGCACGCTTCAACCCGATTGATGAGGATGAAGATCCGCGCTGGCTGTTGTGCAACGAATATCACCGCTGGCTGGCATAAAGGAGTTCACGATGGCACTGATTTCTCTGGCGCAGGGTCTGGCCCACGCGCAACAGCACCAATACGCACTCGGCGCATTTAACGTGCTCGATACCCACTTTCTGCGCGCCCTGTTTCAGGCGGCAGAGCAACAGCGATCGCCGTTTATCATCAATATCGCGGAAGTGCACTTTAAGTATGTCAGTCTCGCGCCTCTGATTGCCGCTATTCGCACCGAAGCGGCGCTGCATGATATCCCGGTAGTGCTCAATCTCGACCACGGTTTGCACTTTGAAGCGGTGATGCAGGCGATTCGCCTCGGTTTTACTTCGGTGATGTTTGATGGCTCAACCCTCAGCTATGAGGAGAATGTGCGCCAGACGCGCGAAGTGGTGAAAATGTGCCACGCCATTGGCGTTTCGGTTGAAGCGGAACTCGGCGCGGTAGGCGGCGATGAAGGTGGGGCGCTGTTTGGCGAGGCTGACAGCAACAAGTTTACCGATCCTGCTTTGGCGGCGGAGTTTGTCCAGTCGACCGGGATCGATTGTCTGGCCGTGGCGATTGGCAATGCGCACGGCAAATACAAAGGCGAACCGAAACTTGATTTTGACCGTCTGGCGGCCATCCGCGCGGCCGCAGGCATTCCTCTGGTGCTGCATGGCGGCTCAGGGATCAGTGACGCCGATTTCCGCCACGCCATCAGCCTGGGCATCCATAAAATCAATTTCTACACGGGCATGTCGCAAGCCGCACTCGGTGCAATTGAAAAGCAAATTACCCAGCGTGATGCACGCTACGATGCCTTTGCTGAACTGCTGATGGCGGTAGAACACGATATTGCCAATGTGGTGGCGCAGCAGATGCAGGTGTTTGGCAGCGCCGGGAGGGCCTGACATGGTGCAACGCAACGGTATTCTCGGTGCGGGCAGTATGCTGGTGGATCATGTGCAACGCATCACGCATTGGCCGGAACAAGGCTGGTTAGCCGAGATTACCCACAGCGAGAAGTGCAGCGGAGGCGCTGCACTGAATGTGCTGTTCACCCTGGCGCGCATGCAGGTCAATTTGCCGCTGGCGGGTGTTGGCATGGTGGGCGGGGACAGCGACGGCGATTACATCGTGCAGTTGCTGGACGAGCATCAGATTGATCGTCAGTTTGTGCAACGTACGCGCAGTGTCAGCACGGCGATGACGCAAGTGATGACCACGCCCGATGGTCAACGTACGTTTTTCCATGCGCGCGGGGCCAATGCTGAACTGGATTTGCCCCATTTTGCTGAAGTTGCCACGTCACACCGCATTTTTCATCTTGGCTATTTGCTGCTGCTGGATAGTCTCGACCAGCCTGATGAGGTGTTTGGTACGCGCAGTGCGCATCTGCTGGCACAAATGCAGCAACGCGGTTACCTCACGTCGCTGGATTTGGTGTCGCGAACCGGGGAGTATCGCCCGTTGGTGATGCCGGCGTTACGCTGGCTCGACTATCTGGTGATTAATGAACTGGAAGCGCAATCACTCACCGGAGTGACGCTGCGCAGCGCTTCGGGGCTGGCAGCACCCAGCGCGTTTGCCGAGGCCGCCGCCTGGTTAATGGAACAGGGCGTGCGCCAACGCGTGGTGATCCATGCCCCTGAAGGTGCGTGGGGACAAGAGAGAATGGGTGAGAAAGGGTGGCAGCCGGCGTGGTGCCTGAAACCAGAAGAGATTGTGGGCAGTGTTGGCGCGGGAGATGCATTTTGCGCTGGGGTGTTATTTGCCAGCCATGAAGGTTGGCCCCTGCTGGAGACCTTGAAGTTGGCACACACCTGCGCCTGTTTCAATTTGCATGCAGCAAACGCGCTGGACGGCACGCGGCCATTGGCCGAGATGCAGCGCTGGATGGATCAGGCAATCTGTGTTTCACGTGCGGCTGAAGCCGGACGCAATACATCAGCGGAAAACACGTAACCGAGGCCACGGATGGTGCGGATCAGGCTGGGTTGATGTGGATTGGCTTCGATTTTCCGCCGCAGTCGCATAATGAGCACGTCTATAGTACGGTCGAACACCTCAAGACTTTCATTGTGGGTCAGTTCCAGCAGTTGATCGCGCGTCAGCACTTTGCGTGCGTGACCTACAAGGGCGCGCAACAGGGTATATTCGCCTTGGGTGAGGGCGACACTTTCGCGCTGAGGATTAAACAGCTGACAACGCGCATCATCCAGCCGCCAGCCATTGAATTGCCATCCTTCATCCTGCTGCGCATCAGCTTGTGCCAGACGCCCACAGCGGCGCAGTGCCGCACGTGCACGCGCGACAACTACCCGAGGATTAAAGGGTTTGGCGATGTAATCATCAGCACCCATCTCTAATCCCACCACCATATCCGCTTCCGACCCCATTCCGGTCAGCATGATGACCAACAGGTCCGGCCGCTGTCGCTGCATCTGTTGCAGCACCAGTAAGCCATTGGTGTCCGGTAGCATCATGTCCAGCATCACCAGGGAGATCTCGGGATGCAGGCTGAGCAGCGCAAGGGCATCTTTGCCCTGATGGCAGCTGTAGACGGTAAACACATGTTCACTCAAAACAACGTGCAGCAATTCACACACGGCACGATCATCATCAACGACCAAAATCGCGGGCTTCATTGCACTGTCTCTTATGTTGCGAAAGGGTTAAAAAGCAGTGTAACCCGATGTTTTTAAGCTGCTGCCCTATGCTGCAGAAACGTGAGCGCCATCGCTGAGCAGTGTACGAAAGCGTGCGGTGCCGCAATCTTTTTTCTCCTGAGAGCAGTAGAAGGGAAAACGATTGCGCAGCCATGGTGCAATGCACCATAATCGCGCCCTGATCGGGTTCAGAATTATCCTAACCGTAACCGCATTTTGAAACGTAAACGATTGCGTACGGTGATGGCATAGCTATTGCTATGTGGACAGGGGAAAGCGGAAGGTGTGTCTGCCTTGGGTCCAGCGTGTGTCGCTTTCATCAATACAATAATTAGTTTGTTAACCACATTGGCAAGAGAGAACGTGCACCCGTGCCGTCTCCGCTCATGAGAGATGATGATGTTAGAAAAACTCTTCAAACTTAAAGCGCACAACACCACCGTGCGCACCGAAATCATTGCGGGTATCACTACCTTCCTGGCCATGGCCTACATTCTGTTTGTTAACCCGAGTATTCTCGGTGCGACCGGCATGGATAAAGGTGCGGTCTTTGTGGCGACCTGCTTAGCGGCGGCAATTGGCTGTGTGCTGATGGGGCTGATCGCCAACTATCCCATCGCGCTGGCACCAGGCATGGGGCTCAATGCTTTCTTCACTTATACCGTTGTGCTGCACATGGGTTACACCTGGCAGATCGCACTCGGTGCGGTGTTCCTGTCAGCGGTGATCTTCTTTGCGCTGTCAATTTTCAAAATTCGTGAGTGGATTATTGCCAGTATCCCGCTTCCCTTGCGCGCAGGTATCGCTGCGGGTATCGGCTTGTTCCTGGCATTGATCGCGCTGGAAGGCGCGGGCATCGTGGTGGATAACCCGGCAACACTGGTTGGCCTGGGCGATCTGACCAAACCGGGTCCGCTGCTGGCACTGTTGGGGTTCTTCATCATTGTGGCACTGGAAGCGCGTCGCGTAACCGGCGCGGTGCTGATTGGCATCCTGATTGTCACCTTTATCTCGATGGGAATTGGCCTGACGCCATTTGGTGGCGTGTTCTCCGCACCACCGTCAATTGCACCGACCTTTATGCAGTTGGATATCGCGGGTGCGTTTAACGTGGGTCTGGTGAGCGTCATCTTCGCCTTCCTGTTTGTGGATGTGTTCGATAACACCGGCACGTTGCTGGGTGTGACCAAGCGTGCCGGTCTGGCTGATGAGCAAGGCAATGTGCCGAAAATGGGTCGTGCGCTGATCGCTGACAGTGCGGCTGCACTGTTTGGTTCATTACTGGGCACCTCAACCACCACCAGCTATGTGGAATCGGCTGCGGGTGTCAGTGCTGGTGGTCGTACCGGTTTGACAGCGATTGTGGTTGCGGTGTTGTTCCTGCTAAGCCTGTTCTTCTCACCGCTGGCCGGAAGCGTTCCGGTATACGCTACCGCACCGGCATTGCTGTTTGTGGCGGTGTTAATGGCTTCTGGTCTGGCCGAAATCGACTGGAAAGATATCACCACGGCTGCGCCAGTGACCGTGACCGCGCTGACCATGCCTTTGACTTACTCAATCGCTAACGGTATCGCCTTCGGTTTCATTACCTGGACCGTAGTCAAACTGCTGAGTGGCCGTACGAAAGAGATCAATGCCGCACTGGTGATTCTCTCGATTCTGTTCGTTATCAAACTGGGCTGGCTGAGCGCTTAAGTTTTGGTTTCCGGAAGCCCGCTCGGGCTTCCGTGTTTTCTGTTCCATCCCCCGCAAATATTTCCTGTGCGATTTCTCGCAATCCTTCGCTGTGGCGGCTTTTGTTATTTCTCTGCCAGTTTTAGCCTGTGCGGCGTATTGATGCCTGCCTGATTTTTTTTGCCGTGTATGGCGGGTTCGTGGAATGTTTAATCGGCTCGAATCTGTTTCACTACTCTGCAAGGTGAAGAGGTAGCCGGGACGCTCTGGAGGTTTGTAATGGAATACGCCATGCGTACTGCCCCGTTTCTTCCGCCACTTATTTACGTCGTCAGGAATATCGGAGATTTAAAAATGGAAGAGCTCACTCAACGAGTCGGGTTGTTGGAAAAGACCACCCATCAAATTCAACAGGATGTTGCCGTCCTGACCGCGCGATCGGAGAATTTTGCGACCAGAGCTGATATCGGCACGCTGCGTAGCGAACTGCTGGGTGAAATGGGACAGTCGGAAAAGCGTACCGATGGCAAGTTTGAAAAAATGGCGCTGCACTTTGACGATAAACTGGGGGGAATGTCGCGGCACTTCGACGACAAGCTTGGAAAAATAGCGCTGCACTTTGACGATAAACTGGAAAAGTTAGAAGTGCGTATCGACGACAAGCTGGACAAAATGGAACTGCGCATCGATGACAAGCTGGACAAAATGGAACAACGCATCGATGTGAAGTTTGAACGCATGGATGAAAAATTCGAGAAGAAATTTGTCAGGATCGATGAGAAATTTGAAAAGCTCAATGTGAAATTTGAAAAGCTGAATGATCGACTAACCTGGTCGATTATGGTACCCGCTATTCTGGCTGTGCTAGCCTGGTTTGTGAAAGATCTATTGGTGAAAGTTTGACCTGTAATCCAATGTCATTCCGGCCCCAGTGGGACCGGAATGAAGCATTTACCTGAACGGGGGTTCATTAAAGGTGCGCAGTTTCCTTGAATGCAACTTATCGCCCTCGGCACGCAGCAGCTCAACCGCGCAGATGCCGATCTGCAGATGCTCAGAAATCGCCCCTTCATAGAAGCGATTCGCCTGGCCCGGCAGTTTAATTTCGCCGTGCAGTGGTTTATCCGACACGCACAGCAAGGTGCCATAGGGAACGCGGAAGCGATAACCCTGTGCCGCGATAGTGGCGCTCTCCATGTCTACCGCGACCGCGCGGCTCAGGTTGAAACGCAGTGCAGAAGCAGAGTAACGCAGCTCCCAGTTGCGATCGTCCGTTGTTACCACCGTACCCGTGCGCAGCCGCTGTTTCACCTCTTCTCCCGGCATGCCGCTCACGGCCTTAGTGGCGTCATACAGCGCTCGCTGCACTTCAGCAATGCTTGGAATAGGAATGTCCGGCGGCAGCACGCTATCCAGCACATGGTCGTCTCGCAAATAAGCATGCGCCAGCACGTAATCACCGATGGTCTGGCTTTCGCGCAGGCCGCCGCAGTGACCAATCATCAACCAGGCGTGTGGACGTATCACTGCGAGATGGTCGCAGATGGTTTTGGCATTGGACGGACCCACACCAATGTTCACCAGTGTGATGCCACGACGATTTGGTGACGTCAGGTGCCAGGCGGGCATCTGGTGCTTCTTCCACGCCAGATCAGACATCATTGCTGTGGGATCCTGGGTGTCAGCGGTGATCACCACATCGCCAGCACAAGCAAGGCTGTCATAAGGTGTGGAAGGATCCTGAACCTGTTCAATGGCCCAACGCACGAACTCATCAACATAACGCGTGTAATTGGTAAACAGCACAAACGGCTGGAAGTGCTCCACAGCGGTGCCGGTGTAATGGCGTAAACGCGCCAGAGAGAAGTCGGTGCGCAGCGCATCGAAATGTGACAGCGGGAAAATCGCGTTGGCATGGAAGAGGCCGTCTGCGGTTTCATCGCCAATCTGTGACAGTTCAGTGGTGGGGAAATGGCGGGCAATGCTGGCGCTCATCGAGCGATCCAGTGTCAGGCCATCAATTACATAGGGGTACGGGATCTCCTGCTGGGAAGGCACCACTTCAACCAGGACGTCGTACTCTTTCTCCAGCATCTGCAGCTGCTCACTCAGATAGTGGCGCAACAGTGCCGGGCGGGTAATGGTGGTGCTATAACTGCCGGTGTGGGTAAAACGTCCCCATGCACGAGTGCGGTTTTGCTGTGGGCCTTCACCCAGCCAGGTGATGCGCAGTTCCGGATAAACAAACAGGCCTTTCTGTCGCGCATCCTCATCCGGTAGCGTGCCCTGTGTCGTGAAATCGCGAATCGCATTACGCAGTGCTTCCACCGCATTGTCATACAGGCGCTCCAGCTCATCCAGTGCTTGCTGGCTACTCAATCCGTTCCGTTGCGTATTCATAGATTCTCCTTCAGGAAACGTGGACCGATTTGACCAGAGCATAGCGGATAAACACCCCAGCACGATCAATAATCTGTGATCGACCGCATTCTGCACCATCACGGTGCTGGTATGCGGCTTAACTCTGGCTATGTTTATGATTAGCAGGGATGTCAACTCGCGCCTTGTCTGCCCTGGCGCGATGTCACTGCAAAAAGCTGCCACCGACCGTCTTCTTTGGCGAGTTTCTTGCTTATTTCATAACCGTGGCCCTACCAGCCACACTATGCGCTGCAAAAGTTTCAGAAATTGATTTCTCCCAGGCCGTGGTATGGCTCCGTTCCTGACCCGTTGAGGATTGAAAGCATGTCTTTGAAATTCATGAAACACCCAGTGAAGGTGGTACTTGCAGGTTGCCTGAGCATGGCATTTTACGCTCAGGCGGATATCAAGATTGGTGTGGCAGGCCCGTTCTCTGGCCCGAATGCGACCTACGGGGCGCAATATTGGAAGGGCGCAAGTCAGGCAGCCGATGATATCAATGCCGCTGGTGGTATTAACGGCGAAAAAATTGTGCTGGTGCAGGGCGATGATGCCTGTGAACCCAAGCAGGCGGTGTCGGTAGCAAACCGACTTGTCGATCAGGACAAAGTGATGGCGGTGGTGGGGCACTTCTGCTCCTCTTCCACCATGCCTGCGTCAGAGGTGTATGACGAAGCTGGCGTGCTGGCGATTACTCCCGGATCAACCAACCCGCAAATTACCGAGCGCGGCATGAAAACCATGTTCCGTATGTGTGGCCGTGACGATCAGCAAGGCGCGATTGCAGCGGACTTCATTATCGACAAACTGAAAGCGAAAAAAGTGGCGGTCATCCATGACAAAGACACTTACGGTCAGGGGCTGGCCGATGCCACCAAAGCTGCGCTGGAAAAACGCGGAGTAAAAGAGGTGCTTTATGAAGGGCTTTCTCGCGGTGAGAAGGACTTCAATGCGCTGGTCACCAAGATTGGCGCGGTGAAACCCGACGTGGTCTATTTTGGTGGCTGTCACCCGGAAGCCGGTCCTTTGGTGCGCCAGATGCGTGAACAAGGTGTGAATGCCGCCTTCTTCTCCGGTGACTGCATCGTGACGGAAGAGATGGTAACAGCGGCAGGCGGCCCTCAGTACACCAAAGGGGTATACATGACCTTTGGCAATGACCCGCGCACCATTCCGGATGGCAAAGCGGTGATTGAGAAGTTCCGTGCCAGCGGTTTCGAACCGGAAGGTTACACCCTGTACGCTTACGCCTCTGTGCAGGCCATTGCGGCGGCTTACAAAGCGGCGGGTAAAGACAACGCGAAAGCCAGCGATTGGTTGAAAGCGAATAGCGTTGACACCGTCATGGGTAAAAAAGCCTGGGATGGTAAAGGCGATCTGAAAGTCTCGGATTATGTGATTTATCAGTGGGATGACAAAGGCAAATATCACCAACTGTAATTCGATACGCGGCCCCGTATCACGGGGCCTTTCGCCATTGGGCGCGAGGTATGCGCTCCCTTTACGCGCGGGATGGATTTATGGACGCCTTCTTCTTACAGCAGTTGATCAACGGCCTGACGCTGGGCGCAGTGTATGGGTTGATCGCCATCGGTTACACCATGGTTTACGGCATTATCGGCATGATCAACTTCGCGCATGGCGAGGTGTATATGATCTCCGCCTATTTGTGCGCGATAGGCTTAGCACTCCTGAGCTTCTTCGGTATTCACTCCTTCCCGTTGCTGATTTTTGGCACTTTGCTGTTCACCATTATTGTCACGGCGGCTTATGGCTGGGCCATTGAGCGTATTGCTTATCGACCCCTGCGTAACTCGACACGTCTTGCACCGTTGATTTCCGCCATCGGCATGTCGCTGATTCTGCAAAACTACGTGCAGCTCAGCCAGGGTCCCAACCAGCAGGGCATTCCGACGCTGCTCACGGGAGTGTTGCGAATGGAAGTGGATGGCGGCATTGTGCAAATCACCTGGACCAAGGTGTTTATCCTGATTGCCGCGTTCTGCGGTATGGCGCTGCTCACCTGGATTATTCAGTACACCAAACTTGGGCGCATCTGCCGGGCTGTTCAGCAGGATCGGCGCATGGCATCCATTCTCGGTATTAACACTGAACGCGTGATTTCGCTGGTGTTTGTCATCGGCGCAGCCATGGCCGGACTGGCGGGTGTGCTGGTGACCATGAACTATGGCACGTTTGATTTTTATGCGGGATTCATCATTGGTATCAAAGCCTTCACGGCGGCGGTACTGGGCGGTATCGGTTCTCTACCCGGTGCTATGCTCGGTGGACTGCTACTTGGGGTAGCGGAAGCGCAGTTTGCGGGGCTGGTTAACTCTGACTACAAAGATGTGTTCTCGTTTTCGCTGCTGGTGGTGATTTTAATCTTCCGTCCGCAGGGACTGCTGGGTCGTCCGCTGGTCGCGAAAGTGTGAGGAAGCCACGATGAATGCAATGACGCAAAAAGCGGGCGTGCGTGAAGCATTGCTCGACACGCTGCTGGCGGGAGTAATTGCGCTGGTGGTGTTTGGTCCGATTGTGGGTGTGGTGCTGGATGGTTACAGCTTCAAACTGTCGCCGCAACGTGTAGCGCTGTTGGTGGGACTGGTGATGGCAGGGCGCTTAATGCTCAGCCTGTTCACCAGTACGCTTTATGGTCAACGCTTTACACGCAAGTTTGAAGGCAATGATGATGGCGTATATGTCCGCGAGCCGGGTTATCGCTCGCGGATGCGCTGGATATTGCCGCTGATACTGATTGCTGCGCTGGCCTTTCCTTTTCTCTCCAGTAAATACCTGCTAACGGTCGCTATTCTGGGGCTGATTTATGTGCTGCTGGGGCTAGGGCTCAATATTGTGGTGGGGTTGGCCGGATTACTCGATTTGGGTTATGTCGCATTTTATGCCATCGGCGCTTATGGCCTGGCACTGGGCTACGAGTACCTCGGCCTGGGGTTCTGGAGTATGTTGCCGATCGCGGCATTAATGGCGGCGTTTGCCGGAGCGTTGCTGGGGTTTCCGGTACTGCGCATGCATGGTGACTATCTGGCGATTGTAACCCTCGGCTTTGGTGAAATCATCCGTCTGGTCTTAACCAACTGGTTGTCATTTACCGGCGGCCCCAATGGCGTATCGGTGCCTTCACCGACATTTTTTGGCCTCGAATTTGCTCGCCGGGCGCGGGACGGGGGTGTGCCTTATCACGAGTTTCTGCATCTCGATTACAACCCCAATATGAAATTCATCTTCATTTATGTGGTGCTGGTACTCGTGGTGCTGCTGGTGCTGTTGATCAAGCATCGGTTAACGCGCATGCCAATTGGTCGCGCCTGGGAAGCCTTGCGGGAAGATGAAATTGCCTGCCGCGCCATGGGGCTTAATCATGTACTGGTCAAACTCTCCGCCTTTATGTTGGGTGCCTCGACGGCCGGGATTGCCGGGGTGTTTTTCGCCAGCTATCAGGGGTTCGTCAATCCCACTTCCTTTACTTTTTTCGAATCGGCATTAATCCTGGCGATTGTGGTTCTGGGGGGGATGGGCTCGACACTCGGCGTGGTGCTTGCCGCCTTTGTGCTGACGGTCGCGCCGGAACTGCTGCGTAGTTTTGCCGAATATCGCGTGCTGCTGTTTGGCATGCTGATGGTGTTAATGATGATTTGGCGACCACGCGGATTGGTTCGTACCGCGCGTGTGGGTGTTCCGCTGCGGAAAGGAGTGCGCCATGAGTGATGCCATTCTACAAGTTGATCACTTAATGATGCGCTTTGGCGGCATCAAAGCCCTGAACGATGTCAGCCTTTCTGTGGCGCGCGGTTCGGTTACCTCATTAATCGGTCCGAACGGGGCGGGAAAAACCACGGTGTTCAACTGCCTGACCGGGTTTTATCGTGCCACCGGCGGGCGCATCATACTCAATGCCCACCAGCGCAGTACCGACGTGATTCAGGTACTGGGGCAAAAAATTCATCCGCAGGACTGGCTTCATCCGGCACGGCTGGGATCGCGTGTTTGGTACAAAATGTTTGGCGGCGCGCACCTGGTTAACCGTGCTGGACTGGCGCGGACGTTCCAGAACATCCGCTTGTTTCGTGAGATGTCGGTGGTAGAGAACCTGCTGGTGGCGCAGCACATGCAGGTCAATCGTCAACTGCTGGCCGGTGTATTGAATACCCGTGGTTATCGCGAAGCGGAAAACCGCGCGTTAGACCGCGCATTTTACTGGCTGGAAAATGTGGATTTGGTTTCCAGCGCCAATCGGCTGGCTGGCACGCTCTCGTATGGTCAGCAGCGCCGACTGGAGATTGCGCGCGCCATGTGCACGCGACCGGAACTCATTTGCCTGGACGAGCCTGCGGCGGGGCTCAATCCCGTTGAAACCGATGCGCTGAGTCAGATATTGCATCGCTTACGCGCCGATCACCGTATCAGCGTGTTGTTGATTGAGCACGACATGCCGATGGTCATGCGCATCTCCGATCACATTGTGGTACTGGATCATGGCGATGTTATTGCACAGGGTACGCCGCAGCAAATTCGCCACGATCCCAACGTTATCGCCGCTTATCTCGGCGCAGATGAGGAGAGGGACCATGACTGAACCGATGTTAAGTTTTGAACAGGTGGACGTGTTTTATGGTCCGGTTCAGGCGCTCAGACAGGTTTCCCTGACGGTGAACCAGGGGGAAACGGTGGCATTGATCGGTGCTAACGGCGCGGGAAAATCTACGCTGCTGATGTCGATTTTTGGCCAGCCGCGCATTGCCAGTGGTGACATTCGCTTGCGCGGCGAGTCGATCAGCCATCGCAGCACCCATTTTATCGCCGCCAGCGGCATTGCGCAGGCGCCCGAAGGCCGCCGCATCTTTCCCGATATGACGGTAGAGGAGAACCTGCTGATGGGCACGATTGCGGTGGGCGACCGCTTTGTGAAAGAGGACAAGGAGCGGATGTACCAACTGTTCCCACGTCTGCTCGAACGCCGCAAACAGCGTGCGATGACGCTTTCCGGGGGTGAGCAGCAGATGCTGGCGATTGCGCGTGCCCTGATGAGTCGCCCTAAATTGTTACTGCTGGACGAACCGAGTCTCGGCCTGGCGCCGATTGTGGTGAAGCAGATCTTTAACATCCTTCGCGAACTCACCCAGCAGGGCATGACGCTGTTCCTGGTAGAACAAAATGCCCGTCATGCGCTGCGACTGGCCGATCGCGGTTATGTGATGGTCAACGGAGAGATAAAACTGAGCGGCAGTGGGGAAGAACTCCTAAATAACGATGAGGTGCGCAGCGCTTATCTCGGTGGTGCAGCGGATCCTGCGGTGGTGGCGACAAAAAGTTTGTAATAATGATTAAATGGTGATGGGAAACACTTTGCATATTTCTCAGTGGCCTATCATCATTATTACTCTTCTTCCTCTCCAAAGTGATTTGGTACTCCCTTGCAAAATCCTGGCGTAGCAGTGATGCGGGCGGTCAGAAATACGGCGTGGTATCCGAAACGTCGCTCTTATCGCACGCTGTTGTGGCGTGAAATTACCCCGTTAGCCGTGCCCATCTTTATTGAAAACCTGTGCGTGATGCTGATGGGCGTCCTGAGTACTTTCCTCGTGAGCTGGCTGGGGAAAGAGGCGATGGCGGGCGTGGGTCTGGCCGACAGCTTCAACATGGTGATTATCTCCTTCTTTGCGGCGATTGATCTCGGCACCACGGTGGTGGTGGCCTTTAGCCTTGCCAAGCGCAACGGCAAACGCGCGCGCGCAGCTACGCGGCAGTCGCTAGGCTTGATGACGGTGCTGGCATTCGTGCTGGTGATCGTGATTGAGATCTGGGGGCATCTGATTATCGATGTTATCGCGGGCAGCGCGGAACCCAAGGTGAAGGAACTGGCGCTGAGCTACCTGCAAACGTCGGCGTGGAGCTATCCGGCCGCGGCGATCGCGCTGATCGGTAGCGGCTCGCTGCGCGGAGCGGGAAACACCAAAATTCCGATGCTGATTAATGGCGGCATGAATATCCTTAACATCGTGATCAGTAGCGTACTGATTTATGGTGCGATGGGGTGGGAAGGGATGGGCTTTGTCGGGGCCGGGTTGGGATTAACCATCTCACGCTATATCGGCGCGGCGGCCGCCATTTATGTGCTGTATCGTGGCATTACGCCGGCATTAAGAATCAGTATCGCCAGCTATTTCCGTCGCTGGGATCGCAACATCCTGATGGAAGTGCTGGGGATCGGGGTACCGGCCAGTATTGAGTCGGTGCTGTTTAACGGCGGTAAATTGCTGACGCAGATTTTTGTGGCAGGTATGGGCACCAATGAAATCGCCGGTAACTTTATCGCGTTCTCCATTGCCACTTTAATTAACCTACCGGGCAACGCCCTCGGTTCGGCTTCCACCATCATTACCGGTAAGCGGCTGGGTAAAAATCAGGTGATGCAGGCGGAAAGGCAGATTAAACATGTGTTCTGGCTGGCGATGATTGGGCTGTGCACACTGGCATTGATCACCGTACCACTGGCGGGCACGCTGGCTAAATTCTACACCCGCGATCCCGAAGTTATCGAAGTCACCAAACACCTCATCTGGCTCAATGCGGCCTTTATGCCCATCTGGACCGCATCCTGGGTGCTGCCTGCTGGTTTGAAAGGCGCGCGCGATGCGCGTTACACCATGTACGTGTCGATGTTCAGCATGTGGTGTGCGCGCGTAGTTGCCGGCTACGTGCTGGGGATCATGCTCGGTATGGGTGTGGTCGGGGTGTGGTTGGGTATGTTCCTCGATTGGACGGTGCGCGGTGTGTTCTTCTGGTTCCGTTTGACCAGTGGCAAGTGGCTTAACAATTATCGACGCATGCTGGCCAAGAGCCGGGCATAACCTGCATGGCCGCCGCAGCAGAAGGCGGCCATGAATATATGCATTAATTGGGATTCCATCGCATATCTAATCGTTTTGGTTATAAAGCAAGTTAAGCTTTACTGTCAGGGTCAACCATTACTGGAGAACCTGACGATGAAAACGATACTGTCACAGTGGTTCCATCGCCTAGTCAACGCCACATCGACACCCGCTGAAGAGCGTGAATTCGATCTCAGCAATCATATCGATCTGCTGATCCCGGTCAGCCAGCTTTATGGCATTGAATTCCACCCGTCGGTTTATCGCTACTATGAGCGATGAACGCCTGCATCACGCTATGCGTTACAGTTACTGGAATGAACTGTGCGCGCTGCTTAAAAACCCGCTGCCCTGTCCAGCGGGTTTTTTGTACCTGAAAGATAGCCCTTCCTGACGACTTCTTGAGCAAACCCTGACGCAACTCTCCTGCTGGCACTGATTGTATTAATTATGTAAGGCCACCGTAAAGAAATGTATTCCCAAGCCGCTGCGCTCATGCAAGAATAAAAAAGTAAATGATAACCATTGGCGTTATCATTTAGGTGTTGCATCCCCAGGCAGTGGAGGTCAGGGCAGGTTACATGCGCTGATTTGACGGATGCGATGAGCCCGTCAATAACGATAAGAAATTTACCTTTTAAATGGATAACAATCGCAATTTGCCGTTTGGCAGTTTCAATTCGCTGACCCTGTTCACCGGGCTATGTATTGGTATTTCACCTGCTGCCGCTCTGGCCGCTGATAATGCCAACAAAAAAACAGACGATACTCTCGTGGTGACGGCGCAAACGCCTTCACTTTATGCGCCTAATACATCTGCCGATCCCAAATTCACGCGCCCGCTGGTGGATACCACCCGCACCATGACGGTGATTCCTGATCAGGTAATTAAAGATCAAGGCGTCAATAACCTGACCGATGCACTGAAAAATGTGCCAGGTGTGGGGGCGTTTTATGCCGGGGAAAATGGCAGTTCTTCGACCGGTGATGCCGTGTATATGCGTGGCATGGATACGTCGAACAGCATCTATGTGGACGGTATTCGCGACATTGGTAGCGTGACACGCGATACCTTTAATACTCAGCAGATTGAAGTGATTAAAGGGCCGTCTGGCACCGATTACGGTCGCAGCGCGCCGTCGGGTTCAATCAACATGATCAGTAAGCAGCCGCGTCTGGACACGGGCCTGGATGCGTCGGTCAGTGTCGGCAGTGCGTGGATGCGCCGCGGTACGCTGGACTATAACCAGGCTATCAACGACAGCAGCGCGTTTCGCCTCAATCTGATGGGCGAGAAAACCCACGATGCCGCACGCGATAATGTACAAAATGAGCGTTATGGTGTCGCGCCTTCACTGGCATTGGGTCTGGATACGTCAACACGTTTATACCTGAACTATCTGCATGTACATCAGAACAATACGCCAGATGGTGGCATCCCAACCATTGGCCTGCCAGGATACGCTTCGCCGACGGCAGCCACTTCTGCACTCAACCATTCTGGCAAAGTGGCGACCAGCAATTATTACGGCACCGATTCCGATTTCGACAAATCCACCACGGATAGCGGCACCGTTCGCTTCGAGCACGATCTCAGCGACAGCACCACGATTCGTAACACCACACGCTGGTCGCGCGTGAAGCAGGAATATCTGCTGACCGCGGTAATGGGCAGCACCATTACCACGCCAAATCCTAATGATGTTGGCACCTGGACCTGGACGCGCAACGCAAACCTGAAAGATGTCAGTAACCGCATCCTTACCAACCAGACCAATATTACCTCGAAATTCTATACCGGTTCAGTGGGGCATGATGTCAGTGCTGGCGTGGAATTCACGCGTGAAAACCAGACCAACTACGGCGTCAACGCCATTACTGCGCCTGCGGTTAACATCTACCATCCGATCAGCAGCATTTCTGTGGGAGGGCTGGATCGCAACGGCGCCAATGCCAACGGGCAGACCGATACCACCGGAATTTATGCCTTCGATACGCTGGCTATGACCAAAAATTTCGAGCTGAACGGCGGCATTCGTCTTGATAGCTATCACACCGATTATGACAGTGCCACGGCGTGTGGCGGCAGCGGGCGCGGTGCACTGGCGTGTCCGACGGGCATCGCACGCGGCACGCCGCTCACTACCGTTGATACGGCCAAGTCTGGCAATCTGGTGAACTGGAAAGCGGGTGCGCTCTATCGTCTGACCGAGCAGGGCAATGTTTACGTCAACTATGCTATTTCTCAGCAGCCTCCAGGCGGCAGCAGCTTTGCGCTGGCGGCAGGTGGCACCGGCAATAGTGCTAACCGCACTGATTTCAAACCGCAAAAAGCCAAATCAAGCGAAGTGGGAACCAAATGGCAGGTGCTGGATAAACGCCTGTTGTTGAATGCTGCACTGTTCCGTACCGATATCGAGAATGAAGTGGACGCTAACGACGACGGCACTTATTCGCAAACCGGTAAAAAACGCGTAGAGGGCTATGAGCTTTCAGCTACCGGCAACATCACCCCAGATTGGGAAGTGATCGCCGGTTACACTCAGCAGCACGCTTCGGTGAAAGAGGGCGCAGCGGTTGCTCAGGATGGCTCTTCTGCTATCGCTTATACACCGAAACACGCCTTCACCTTGTGGACGCAATATCAGGCCACTGATGCGATTTCTGTTGGCGCGGGTGCGCGTTACGTGGGCAGCCTGCGTCGCGGCAGCGATGGCGCGGTAGGCACGCCAGACCATACTGAAGGTTATTGGGTGGCCGATGCGAAGCTGGGCTACAAGGTTAATAACAACCTCGATCTGCAGCTCAACGCGTACAATATTTTCGATACCAACTATGTGGCTTCCATCAATAAGAGTGGCTACCGCTACCATCCGGGTGAGCCGCGTACCTTCCTGTTAACGGCAAACGTGCACTTCTAAGATTCACCATGGGGCGTTCGCGCCCCTATTTATGAGAGAACACCGCGATGATGTATCACATTCCTGCAGTGCTGACGCCAGAAGACGTGGCGAATTTCAGTTCGCTGCTGCAACAGGCCGAATGGATTGACGGACGCGCCACGGTGGGCAGCCAGGGCGCCACGGTAAAAAATAATCAGCAGATTGATACGCGTACGCCGCTTTATGATCGCTTGCAAACAGCAGTGATGCAGGCTTTGAACAACAACCCGCTGTTCTTTTCTGCTGCACTACCGCGCTCTATTTCTACACCGCTGTTTAACCGTTACGAACAGGGTGAAACCTACGGCTTTCACGTTGATGGCGCGGTGAGACATAACGGTGCCGCTGGCTGGATGCGAACCGATCTCTCGGCCACGCTCTTTCTCAGTGAACCTGACAGTTATGACGGCGGCGAGCTGGTGATTGAAGACACCTATGGTCAACATAAGGTGAAATTGCCTGCCGGCCATCTGGTGCTTTACCCTTCGAGTAGTCTGCACTGTGTCACACCGGTGACGCGCGGCGCACGTGTGGCGTCGTTTCTGTGGATTCAGTCGATGGTGCGTGATGATAAGCAACGCGCCATGCTGTTCGAACTGGACCGCAATATCCAAAGCCTCAAAGCGCGTCATGGCGATAGCGATGAGCTGCTGTCCCTGCTGAACATGTATCACAACCTGTTGCGGGGTTGGACGGAAGTGTAACGAATCAGGGGGGCTTGCAGAGTGTGACCCTCCCCCGAAATCCTGCTCAATTTAGAAACAGAAATTCCGGCATGATATTCACTCCCCTGAGTGGAGGTTGTGCCGATGAAAAAGTCAGCGCTTTTGCGACAGGCAGGTCTTGGTGTCCTCCATGCTGGCTAGTCGGCTTATCCACCACTGGCCTAAAGGCGAAAGACTGATTGCTGAAGCGTTCGACTTCGAGCCTGGAAAAATCTGGCCTTAACGCTGCTGCTGATGCTCCTCCAAAGCAGCTCCGATCCGGAAGCCGCCTCGCATTTCATTTACCTGAACCGCGATAATCCTTTGAACCACAAAAACAGTTTTCTATTATCGGCCTTCTTTGTTACGCACTAAGCTCACGTCTGTACGAATTGCTTCATGATCTCAAAGAAGCGCCTGATGTATCTGGATGGTTGCCTTTTTGCCGGCAACGTTGCCTTCGAAAACTGCCGGATCTGTCCTTTGATGGATTACGGCTTTTTTCACGCTTTATGACGAAAAGGAAATCGCCATGAATCTGATGAATAATTGTGCACCGCCTGCCGTAGATGTTATATTAAAATATAATATTCGGAGGTGCTCTATGTATACCACTCGCCTGAAAAAAGTCGGCGGATCCATCATGTTGGCGGTTCCTCCCGCCGTGCTGAAAACGCTGGAGCTGTCAACGGACAGCGAAGTCGGCATGACCATTAGTAATGGCTGCCTGATTATTGAACCCCAGAAACGGCCTCATTATTCCCTTGAGGAGCTGCTGGCGCAGTGCGATCCGCACGCCGAAATGAGCGAAGAGGATCGGGAATGGATTGATGCGCCTGCGGTGGGCAAGGAGATCCTGTAAATGGACAGAGGAGAGATCTGGCTCGTTTCACTGGATCCGATTGCCGGTCACGAGCAAAGCGGAAAACGTCCGGTGCTTATCGTATCGAAGGCATCGTTTAACAAGCTCACCCGGCTACCCGTTGTAGTTCCCATCACCAGCGGCGGAAACTTTGCTCGCACGGCAGGTTTCACCGTTTCAATGGAAGGGGCAGGTACAAAAACAATTGGCGTTATTCGCTGCGACCAGCCCAGAACCATTGATATGGCTGCCCGAAACGGTAAGCGGCTGGAAAGCATACCAGACGCTGTGGTGGATGAAGTGCTTGCCAGACTGGATGCTATTTTGAGTTAACGCCAGGACGCAGAAAAGCAAAAAGCCCGCTCAGGTTTCCCTGAGCGGGCTTCTCTAAATATGGCTCCTCTGACTGGACTCGAACCAGTGACATACGGATTAACAGTCCGCCGTTCTACCGACTGAACTACAGAGGAATCGTGTGAACGAGGCGCATATTAATGGCACCTCCTGAATGTGTCAACAGCTAAAAATACATTTGTATTCAACTGGCTAGCAATAGTACAAAGCGATCGCGATTTAATCAGAACCTGCTGAAAGACGCGCCATCGGGTCCTGACGATAAAACAGTTGTAAGTGGCGATACATCGCAGGGAAGCGATCCGCCAGTAAATCAGGGGCGCTGAAAAAGTATTCCGACAGCACCGCAAAGCATTCGGCAGGATCGCTGGCAGCGTAGGGATCGATAGTTGCCGCCTGCTCACCCACCAATTCCACTTCCGCCTCAATCTCTTCCATCGCCTGTAGCAAGTCCTTCTCCCATTGGGCGACATCTCGTAACGCAATGGCGGGAATACCGCTGGTATAGCCGCTGCCGCGTGCATCGAGTTTATGCGCGATTTCATGGATGACGAGGTTGTAGCCGGAAAGGTCGAAAGAGTCCTGAATATCCAGGGCATTTAACACCACCGGACCTTGTGTCCAGCTTTGACCAGCATGCACTGCAGGTGCCTGGTGGACTAAGCCGCTGCTGTCTTCCCAACGGTCGTCAACATTGAAGGGCTCGGGATAAATTAACACTTCATGAAAGCCATCCAGCCACTCCAGACCGAGCTTCAACACGGGCAGGCAAAACAGCAAGGCAAGACGTGCCAGCTGTCGTTCGTCGAGTTGCAGTCCATTCAACAGCGAGATTTTTTTTTGTTGCAGAAAGCGTTGGGCAAGCGTGGTCAGGGCGCTTTGCTCTTCAGTCGTCAGCAGCGAGAAGATCGGTTGCGCCAGCGCCTGTTGCCAGGGAAGTGCCGTGACGGTGGTATCTACCTGCGCATTCCATGGCCATTTGAACATCGCGCGACTCACTCTGCAGGGCGGAAAGGGTTATCCTGGCGCGACAAAAAAGAAAATGCCAGCGCAGAATCAAAGCCGTGTATTCAATCAGTTACTACAGGATTTTTCTGTGATTAAGATGGCAAAGCAGGAAAATTGCCCTCACCCAGGCGGGTAAGGGCTGAAGACAATTAACTCTCGCGATCAACGCGTTGAAACTCGATCACCCATACCCACGGGTTCACTTCCCAACTGGTGGCGCCATACTGCTTCTGCCACGCTTTACGATAGGCTTCTTTCGGCGATTCTGCGTTCATGTTCATCGTGAAGAAGTTATTCAGGAAGTGCGTATCTGTTTGTACGCCTTCAGCCATGATGTCATCTTCACTGATGTCTTGAATCTTTTCAGCACGTACCGAGGTAATCGCCAAATCAATACGGCTGGCCCAGCGCGGCATATGAATCGCCGTTTGCCAGCCAAACTGCTCGGCGTGCTCCACATCTTCATCCAACTGACCCAGTTCATTGCTGTCGGAACGATATTGACAGAAAGCCGGGCTACGGAACGGCAGTGGATCGCGTTCATATTCGGCGAGTTGCTCTTCTGGCACGATGGGGCCGCGCCAGGTTTCACGCACCCACAATCGGTCACCCGCCTGGCCAAACGGGCAGTGAGAGCTGACATCTGCCATCGACATCAATTTATAGCCATGCAAATGGTTGGCGCTAACGTCAAATGCATGCACGCCTTCGTGATGATCCTGGCCTGGGCCAAAAGCCTGGGTTTTCATAATGCGCCGGGTTTGCGTCTGCTGGCCAACCAGCAGGGCGCGGACCCGCTGTTCGGAAAAAAGAATCGGCCGTTCTTTCATTACGTACCTCATGTAGTGTTACTCACCCGGAAAACTTCGACGAATCACCCGCATCAGCAGATGTGAGAGTTAGCATAATGGGTTTGAATCAATTTGCTTAATAATTTGTCGCCTCAGTATCAGGCTATTCCTGCATATTCCGGTTTTAAAAATGGCGCTTAAGCAAAATACATGCTGGAAATGCCTTCTCAGGCGAGAGAGAACCAGAAATATCCCCTATACAGTACGTTATAACGGCCTGCATGGGAATCTTTTCAGATTTTCCCGTGAGTGTTTATCGCTTTTACCTTGTGATAGTTAGCATCATTAACTGGAATAATTCAAAAGCGTGAATACTGTTGATGGTGGAAATAGATTACGCCTGTTTAACAGAGTTTTTTAACTGCAATGACGCTAAGGAAATGCCTAAAACGTGATCTCCGCTGGGAAAGCGACATTAACAGCGCTATAACAAGATCGGGATCGCATTTTTACGCTTTGCACATCCAGGACGGATGTAAAAAAAGTGTCACGACCAGACCGCTATGATGTCCCCAGGAGCAGCACCCTGAATTGGCGGTGCTTTTATAACAGCAATAAGGAGAAGCACGATGTCACTCACCCGCTGGCAACAACGCTACGAGAACTGGCTGCAGCAAAACTGGCTGCACGATGATAAAGCCCATGATATCGCGCACCTGCGTCGTGTCTGGATGAGCGCCACGCGCATCATGCAGCACAGTGCAGCCGATCCTATGGTGGTCCTCACCGCCTGTTACTTCCATGACGTGGTTAACCTGCCCAAAAACCATCCAGAGCGCCATCTGGCTTCCACCTATGCGGCTGAAGAGACACGCCGAATTTTGCAGCAGGACTTTCCGGACTTCCCACAGGAATTGCTCGAGGGTGTCGCCCATGCTGTCCAGGCGCACAGTTTCAGCGCACGCATCACGCCACTGACATTGGAAGCAAAAATTGTTCAGGATGCCGATCGCCTCGAGTCTTTAGGTGCTATCGGCCTCGCACGCGTTTTCTACACGGCCGGAGCGTTGGGCCGTCCGCTGTTTGACAGTGAAGATCCATTAGGAAAAGAACGTGAATTAGACGATGTGAAATGGACGCTGGACCACTTCCAGAAGAAACTTTTACGCTTGCCCGAAACCATGCAAACCGAAGCGGGGCGCATGCTGGCGGAGCATAATGCGGATTTCCTGGTGCACTATATGGCTAAGCTGTGCGCGGAATTGCAGGGCAATCTCACCAGCATTGATGAGTCTATATTAAGGGATTTCAGCCCTATACACTCTTAATATTAAATTTTTATGACAGTCTGTTAACTTTCATCTTCTTCCGCTACGTTGTTGTAAATCAAAAGGGAGTATGAAGATGACCGAGACCGTTAACTTAACCATTAAAATTGACCCGGCGCTGAAAGAGCACATCAAACAGTTAGCCGCCGATAACCAAATCTCCATGAGTCAGGAGATCGTTAACCGCCTGCAGGCCAGTTTACATGCGGTTGAGCAACCGGCCGTCGATAGTCTAAATACCGAAGAAGCGGTCGCTGAACAGCTCTCCGCGTCTGAACTGAAGCAGGTACGTGCACTGCTGAAGAAAGGCAAAAAGAAAAAATAAGCGATATAAAAAACCCGTCATTGACGGGTTTTTTTATCTTTGTACTTAAGCGGCATCGACGCGGAATTGCTGTGCCCGCTGGGCGAGGCGATCAGAGAGTTCACGCAATTGTGTAGCCGAATTGACCTGATGGGCGTTGAGCGCTTCGTTTTGCTGTAGCTGGTTACTCATCTCCACCACTTCGTGCGCAATTTTACTGACGCGGTGACTTTGCGCAGTGCTATTTTGCTGCAACTCATCGAGTTGCGTTACGACTCCCGACACCGCGCCGCTGATTTGTGTAAACAACACTTCCAGCGCTTTCACTTTGTCAAAACCATCATTCACATGCTGCTGGGTGTGCTGAATTAAACCATCAATCTGACGGGTTGATTCACCACTCTTTTGCGACAGCAGTCCCATCTCTTTGGCGACAACGGAGAAACTACGACCGTACGATCCGGCGTGGGCGGATTCAATCGCGGCATTCAACGACAGCAAACGGGTTTGCATCGACAGGCTATCCAGCATGCCGACAATTCCGGCGATATCGCCCGAAGCTGTAACGATCTGCTGCATTTTGAGTTCCATATTGTCGACTTCCGTGGCGCAGTTGCGCATCAGGGCATCGGCAGACTGCGCCTCCTGTGTGGCCTGCTGCGAGAACTGCGCACCAATTTCGACTTCTTCAGACACGCGATGTAAACGCTGTGACAGATGATGGAAGCTGGCATTCTGCGCCTGATGTTGTTGCATGACTTGTTCGTTATGCTGCTGCATATCTTCTGCACCGGCCGCCACGCTGACCGCAACAGTATTAATGTCACTGACAATCTGCTGCAGACCTAAGCGCATCGACTCGATCGACTGAAACAGCTGGCGCGTCTCCAGGCACTGGCGACGCGGCGTGTCATGGCTCGGTACCAGGTCACCTGTGGCAATCTGTTCCAGCTGTCGGTTGGCGCGTCGTAGCGGCAATAGCACGCCGCGCATCAGCAGGCTGGAGGCCAGCACCAGTAGCGCCATCAAAATGGCACTGACGATCAGCGACATATTGCGACTCTGCTTTAGCGTACTGAGGGTATTTTGATTCACGCTGCTCAACTGGTGGTTAGCTTGTTCAATCTCGCTGAACCAGGCATCGTTAAACTGCTGCTGGAATGCCTGCATCGGCACCATAAAGAAGGCATTGATGTCATTGGCCGCTAACCCTTTCAACTGCTCTTGCAAACCTTCCGCTAACATTGCAAAGCCCTGAGCCAGCGGGCTGTCCGCTTTAGCATGGTAGGCGGTGAACAGTGCCTGGGCTTTTTTTAACGAATCATCAGAGGCGGCCGCCAGACTTTTCCAGCTGTCGACTGAGCCGCTTTGCTGATCCTGCATTAAATAGATACCGGCACGGTGGCTGTTATCACTGGCGGTGAGCAACTCGATACGTGCTTTATCCAGCAGGGCCAATCTTTCCCGCAGTTGATTGGCTTGCTGGAGTGAAATTTGCGACTGATTAACGTGATTACTGAGCAGCAGTACGCCCGCGAACTGCAGTAAACAAAACAGCACGATAAACAGCAAAAACTGGCTGCGCAGGCTGGTCAGCCAAAGCGGCATACGCCAGGTAAGACGAGTACGTAAACGCAGCGGTAACGAGATTACAGAAAGGAGTGACATCTAACGCCCCCAAAAATAAAAAGGAGTATTGGGAGCGGGCGTGACAGTTCGGTGACAGAGGACGCGATTCAGCGCAAAACAGCATAATGCGCGTCCCTAAAGGAAATTATGGCCCCGTGGCGCTAAGCGTTTTGGCTAAGATGCTGTTCGATAAGTGGCGAAAGTAGCTTTGCCACAGCAGCAAAAACCGGCACCACCACGGAGTTGCCAAATTGCTTATAAGCCTGGGTATCCGAGACCGGAATACGAAACTGGCTTTGTCCCGGCGCCTCAAATCCCATCAGTCGGGCGCATTCGCGCGGTGTTAACCGACGCGGACGCAGGGCCATATTGCTGGCGTGCTGGAAATCCGCTTCACCTTGCGCCTGATCCCAGCCGCGATCGATCAAGATTTCAGAACCGTCTTTATAGTAGCGCGCTGACAGGGTGCGTACGCATACGTTGGGATTACGGGGATCGTTAAGACCAAAGCCGAAGCCATTACCTTTGGCCTTGTGTTTTTTGGCGTATTGATAGAGATAGTTCCACAGTGTCGGTGACAAGGTGTACTTCGCGTCCGGTGTCGGCTCAAGCAAACTCTGCAGCGTGGGTACCTGCTGCGGATAGTGTTGAGAGAGCGCGCGCAGTGAAAAGCCGTCGCTCAATCCGGTGTCACGCCGAATACCCACCAGCACAATACGTTCGCGATGTTGCGGCAGAAAATGGCGCGCATCTACCACTTTTGCATCCGGTGTCGCGCTGTCGGCGGCATCGGCAACGTCGTATCCGAGTTCGTCCAGCGTCGCCATGATGATGGCAAAGGTGCGTCCTTTGTCGTGGCTCTTGAGGTTTTTCACGTTCTCCAATACGAAGAACGGTGGCTTTTTGGCAGCCAAAATCCGCGCCACATCAAAGAACAAGGTGCCTTGTGCTTCACACTCGAAACCGTGTGCACGGCCTAACGCATTTTTTTTGCTGACGCCGGCCAGTGAAAACGGCTGGCAGGGAAAGCCCGCCAGTAGCACCTGATGGTCCGGGATGGTTTGGTCGATATGCTGATAAATCGCCTGCTCGTCAGCGAGTCCTGCGGGCTGCGTCACCAATCGGATATCACTGTTGAACTGGTGTCGTTGCGGATCGCTATAGTGATTGGCTTTATACGTGCGTACCGCTTCTTTATTCCATTCACTGGTGAACACGCACTGGCCGCCAATCTGTTCAAAGCCGCGACGAATCCCACCGATACCGGCAAACAGATCGACAAATTGAAATTTAGGCGCGGCGTAATGTGCAGGGCGCGAAGGCAGTAACTCTTGCAGGCTGCTGACTTCACGGCTGGAAAGCGCAGGCACGCTGCTTTTACCCTGGCGAATGCGATTCAGACGCGGCACGCTCCAGTCGCATCCGCCCGCTTCGGTTAAGGTGTGCACCACATCGCGTGCGGCATAGATATCGAGAACCTGCAATAACAGCGATGTGGCGTCATCCGAAGGGGCAGAAAATGAGGAGGGTGAAACCGTCGCGGCGGGATCGATAGCAAGCATGCGTTTTTCCTTAACAGTGAAGCCGCTATGCTATCACTCCTCGCGCCTTCACACACTTGTTGCGCGTGCCTTTCGCTTTTACGCCAAACCGCTAAAGTTGAAAGAGCCTCATTAAAAAGGAGACGCCATGGTCGACGTCCACTCGCAAGCCATTCGCAGCAAAAATATGCGTGCCATTCGCAATCAGGACACGGCGATAGAGCAGCGTATCGCGTTGATTTTAAAAGATCGTGGCTTTAGCTACCGTGTGCAGGATAAAGCGTTGCCGGGTCGGCCTGACTTTGTCCTGCCACAGGAACGAGCGATTATCTTTGTCCATGGCTGTTTCTGGCATCGCCATCACTGCTATTTGTTCAAGATGCCTGCGACGCGCACCGAGTTCTGGAATGGCAAAATTAACAGCAATGTTGAACGTGACCGCCGTTATATCGGCCAATTACAACAAAGCGGCTGGAAAGTGCTGATTGTCTGGGAATGCGCGCTGCGCGGTAAATTGCGCCTTGAAGACGAGGCGCTGATTGAACGACTGGAAGAGTGGCTGCTGGCCGCTACGCACAGTGGCGAAATCGATCATCAAGGCTTGCGTCACTATCGCTTTGAATAGCGTGTGATTGTTGCTTTTAGCCGCCATAACGGTTTAGATCTTCTCTTTCTCTGGGACGCGGAATCGAGCCATGAGCAGCATCAAACTGACTGTCAAACGCCTGTATCAACTCCGTGATGAGCGGATGGTGAACACCCACGCAACGGCACGCATTTATTTGGGCGAGCAACTGGTGGCCACCGAGGAGATCAGCGGAATGACGGAAAGTCCGGTGAGCAAATATGTGCACGCTGGCGATCTTGCCGGGCAAACACTTCGCGTCGAATGGGACTGTGCGGGCATCGCTGATATGTCAGTGACGGCGGTTGAGCGATGCCCCTGTTGTCAGGATCACGAACCGGAATAAGGATAACTATTTTGGCAGGAACCAGTTTACTCACGCTTCTGGATGACATTGCAACGCTGCTTGATGATATTTCAGTGATGGGCAAGGTCGCGGCAAAGAAGACCGCTGGCGTATTGGGGGATGATCTCTCACTCAATGCGCAGCAGGTCACCGGCGTAAAAGCCAACCGTGAATTACCCGTGGTCTGGAGCGTAGCGAAAGGCTCTTTTCTCAATAAATTAATCCTGGTACCGCTGGCGCTGATTATCTCGGCGTTTGCGCCCTGGCTTATTACACCGCTGTTGATGCTCGGCGGCGCTTACCTTTGCTATGAAGGCGTGGAAAAGGTGCTGCATAGCCTGAATCACGATAAGGCTGAAAGCAGTCCGGAGGCACGTCAACAGCGTCTGGACAAGCTGGCGCAGCAGGATCCGCGCCAGTTCGAAAAAGACAAAGTGAAAGGCGCTGTACGCACCGATTTTATTCTTTCAGCGGAAATTGTGGCGATTACCTTAGGGATTGTCTCTGAAGCACCGCTGCTGAATCAGGTACTGATTCTGGCGGGGATCGCGATTCTGGTCACGATTGGCGTTTACGGCATCGTGGCGATGATCGTGAAAATCGACGACCTCGGGTACTGGCTGCGGGAAAAATCCTCCACGCTGGCGCAGGCGATCGGCAGTGCGCTATTAGCCCTGGCGCCCTGGCTGATGAAGGTGTTATCGGTGGTGGGTACGGTAGCGATGTTTCTGGTCGGTGGCGGCATCATTGTGCACGGTATTGCCCCGTTACATCATGCCATCAGTGAGTACAGCAGCGGCTTCCATGGCGTTATCTCCGCCTTGCTGAGCAACGGTGCCAATCTGGTACTCGGCTTTATCATTGGGTCGATCGTGCTGTTGGCGGTAAATCTGGTTGCGAAAGTGCGCGGTAAATCGGTATAAAGCGCAGGAATTTATCAATCACGGGTCAGGAGAACGATGATGAACGACGATATGTTTGAATTTGATATCGATGCGCAGCTGGAACAGGCTGAAGCGAAAGCAGCTGAAAAAGCCAATGAAGTCCCGGCTGATATCAGTGATGAAGCAGACTGTGAAGGTTGCAAAATCTGATTTTCCCACCCGGGAAAGCATTCAAAGCCGATAATAATTTTTATCGGCTTTTTTTATAAACAACATTTTACACTGCTTATTCCGATTTCGTCACAGTAATAACATTATCCTATAGGCACAAATGGGGTTCAGCTGCTATAACTTTATTCGTTCATTCAACGGAAAAAGGGAGGGCGCGGTATGACCTTTGCGATCAGTGACGAAGTTCAGCATAAAGAGGGCGGACCCACGATGGTGGTGACCGGCTATGCCAGCGGAATGGTAGAGTGTCGTTGGTATGATGGCTACAGCGTGCGCCGTGAGGCGTTCCGTAGTGACGAACTGAGTCACTTATCCGGAGCGCGCCAGCTGGCCAGCTAAGCGTGTGCGGGACGGTGATGCCGTCCCGTTGCGTTTTTTACCTATTTGATTTTCCTTTGATCCCTGCCTGTACGACTTTTCTCCTGCTGACTACACTTTTCGCATCCGCCCTTTACCGAATAACTGTTGCCCATGCCCACTTCGCCTTTGACGCCACGCACAGGTAATCCTTTTTTACCGGTGCATCTCTGCTTTCTGGCGGTCTTTTTGTTCTCTGCTTTTCTCACCGTGCATGAAGCGATTGAACTGAAAAATAACTATGAAGCACGTCAGCGCGCACAGTTGGCTGAAATCCAGAAAAACCTCGACAGTCAGTTTCAGGAAAGTATCGATGAGCTGATGTTTTACGAGAAAATGCTCAACTATGCGTTGATGCATCCGCTCGATTCGAGCCAAACGCGCGAAGCGATTACCCGCTTTGAGCAACTGCGCCAGCAAACCACCTGGCAATTAAAGTTGGCCAGCCTGCGCAGTATGCCGCTCAATGGGGTGAGTGACAGTTGGCTGGCGCGTGATCCCTTGCTGCTGCGAAAAAACGATCAATTGATTGCAGAACTGCGCGCTGCAATGGAATTCAGCTTTATCATGCAGTTCAGCGATCCCGCTCAGGATTTTCACTCACGCTTTTGGTATATCTCGCGCGCCGGTTTCTTTATCAGCTCACGTCCGCCGCAAAGCCCGCAAGAGCTGGAAGAGAGTTATAGCACCATGACGCAACGTCCCTATTTTCGCGACCAGGCACCCAATAATCCGTCGCATGCCAGGTTGCGCTGGACGGAAGCCTATCAGGGTGAATTCAACGAAGGGCTGATGATGACGGTAAGCACGCCGATCGTCAGTAATGGTTATTGGTATGGTGTGCTGTCAATGGATTTCACCCAGTCACGCATCCATGCGTTGATGGCCGAAGCACGACACAGCTTGCTGCAAGGCAAGCTGCTGATAGTAGACCGCTCGCTGAAAGAAATCACCCGCTTGCATGCACCCAACGATGAGCCGCTGACGCCTGAACAGCAGGCGCGTCTGGAGAGCCGAATCCGGCAACTGCCCGGTGGTGTCATGCGCCTTGGCACTCAGTTTGCCAGTTGGAGCAAATTAAAGAATGTGGACGCGTATATCGTTAATATTCAGAGCCTGAGGCAGGGGATGTCACAGGAGCTGGGCCGCGTTTCACTCTTCTTACTCAGCATGTGGCTGCTGTTTGTTCTGCTGCTGCTGGTGGCGCATCAGGTCATTATTCGTCTGGTACGTCGTATGGACGATCTTTCCGCCCAACTCACCTGGCGCGCCAACTACGACGGTATGACGCGACTACTCAATCGTAATGCGTTTTTTGAACAGTTTGTCGCGATCTCTGCCCACTGTCAGCAGCAGCAAACGCCGCTTGCGGTGATTCAGCTGGATGTCGATCACTTCAAGAAAGTGAACGATACCTGGGGCCATGCGGCGGGCGATCAGGCGCTGATCAGAGTGGCAGGCGTGATTAGTCATACACTGCGCAAATATGATGTGGCGGGTCGTATTGGTGGGGAGGAGTTTTGCATCGTGTTGCCGGAAACCACGCTGGCGGATGCGATTGCCGTCGCTGAGCGCATCCGTACGCGTTTAGCGGCAAAAACCATTCTGGTCAATTGTAATTCGACGTTCAACATCACTCTGTCAGCTGGCGTGACCGGCAGTGAGGAGCAAGGCGATTATCATGCGGAGAGCCTGCAAGCCACCGCCGATCGCCGCCTGTATCTGGCGAAAACCGGCGGTCGCAACCGCGTGGTAGCAGAAGATTAAACGTTGCCTTCGTTATCCTCTTCCACTGCCTGATAAATGCGCTGCAGAATATCCGGGAAAGCCGATTGCACGCGGCTCCAGCTCGGAATGAAAGGTTTTTCATTAGGCCGCTCAATAAAGGATTGTCCGGCATCGAGTATCGCCTGCGTGAACATCTCGACCGCCGCTTCCTCAATATGCTGATCGAACTTCAGGCCATTCATTGTCGCTTCGTGGTTGTAAATCTCCATCATATCCAGCGCGTTGCGATAATAAGTGGCTTTGAGCACCCGGAACGAATCACTGGTGAGCGGCACGCCCATGGTCGCCAGCTTACGCAGCAACGATTGCACAATATCATTGCTCATACGTTTCAGGCCGCCGGTGCCATCTTCTTCTGCCAGCGGCTGATGCTTGTGATCGTAGTTATTGGCAATCTCCACCTGACAGGTTTGTCGCGTGGTGTAGTTGCGGTAAATCTCCGATAGCACGCCAATTTCCAGCCCCCAGTCGCCAGGAATTTTGATGCCGTTCAGCACATGGGTGCGCATGGCAAATTCGCCGGAAAGTGGGTAGCGGAAGCTGGTAAGGTAATCCAGATACTCAGAATGGCCATACACTTTTTGTAGCGAACGCAGTAACGGGCCTACCAGCAAGCGACCCACGCGGCCATTCAGTTTGCCGTCCGCAACGCGCGCATAGAACCCCTTACAAAATTCGTATTGAAACGAGGGGTTGGCGAGCGGGTAGAGTAAGCGCGCCAGCATGCTGCGCTCATAGGTGACGATATCGCAGTCATGCAGCGCCACGCACTGGGTGCGATCCGAGGCGAGCGTATACCCGGTGCAGAACCACACGTTACGCCCTTTGCCCGGCTGGCTCGGCGACAACCCTTCTTTATCCAGTTCAGCATCCAGCGCTTTCAATCGCGGGCCATCATTCCACAGGATGCGATGGCGTTGTGGCAAACGAGAAAAGAACTCACGAGCAAAGAGAAACTGGTCGCGGTCAGCACGGTCGAGGCCAATGACGATCTCATCCAGATAAGGCACTTTAGCCAGCTCATTGACGATGTTATCCAGCGCCGGACCCTCCAGTTCTGAGAACAGGGAGGGCAGAATCAGCCCCATTTTGCGTTTGCGCGCGAAACGTACCATCTCTTTTTCCAGCGATTCAACGCTGCGTTGGGTGAGATTATGAAAGTTAGTAATGACACCATTTTGGTAAAAATCACTCATTTTCTCATCCTTAGGTCAGAGGGTTATTCGGGTTGCGCGAGAAAATAGTCCAGCCCTTCACGCCAGCCCTGCGGGCCGACATGCGCGGTGTGATAGACATTCTGTTGATCGCGCCGTGAGAGGATCACCGGGGTTTTACTGAATCCTTTAATCACCACGGCATAATCCACCTGCTCCAGCATCGGCACATCATTGGGGCCATCGCCGAGGCCGATGGTGGTGCGCTTCTCCCCGGTGCGTTGTTCGAGATGCTGCTGGAGTTGATGCAATGCAATGCCTTTACCGCAGCCCGCTGGCATCACATGCCAGAATCGTCCTCCCTGGGTGAGCGCCAGGTTGTGTTCCGCCAGCGCCGCGCGAAAATCATCCAGCTTTTCGCCATCATCGCGCCAAAGTATGACTTCTGAAGCATCGCGCAAGCGGCTCTGGCTGGCTTCGGCCAGTGTTAATCCGGTGAAGCGGGCCACGTCCGCATCACTGAAGTCGTGAAAACCGGTGAAACGGAAGGTGGGTTGTAGTGTTTTCAATGAGCGGCACAGCGCAAGATAGTTTTCGCCCGGTTCCTCCGCTGCAATCTGCTCGCCATTAAAAGCGATAAACGCCCCGTTTTCAGCGATGAAAGGGGTACCGGAAAGACCCAGGCGTTTCTGTAAGGGGATCATTTCAGCGGCCGTTTTACTGGAACAAAACACCACGGGAATCGCATGCTGTATGAGGCGCTGCAACCATTCACTGGCAGCATCCCAGTTGTAATCATGATGATCTAACAGCGAGCCATCGAGATCGGTCACAATCATCAGCGACGAGTTAAGTCTGAGCATCAACACACTCCTTACGCCAGGCGCGTCCGTAAAGCAGAGACTAATCAGTATAATGGCGTTATGGCAATCACACTTTTATGCGAGTGGCTCACGTCAACTTCCAGGATAAATCTTAAATCAACAGGGTGACGATTAGGGACGTGCACACATTGCGCATAAAAGAAACACAGTAGGCACACGGTGTTTTCGGTAACAAATGGGGAAGGTCATGCTTTTTTGTTCGTTTTACACGCAAGATTGGGACTTGTCTTGTGTTGACTAAAGCGTAGTCTGACTCAGGTGTTAAGAATTTCCTGGTGTAACGAATTTACTGAATTATTTTACCCGGCCATCCCGCCGGGTATTTTTTTATGAAATCGATTTCAACGGTTAACTTCAGTGATCGAGAAGTCACGGATATCGAGTTCAAATGCCTCAGCCAGTTCGATGTAAGAGTCATAGGATTCGCCATTCACTTTCACCCGGTGAGCGTGTTCCGCTTCCATAAACTCTTTTACCTCGCCTGAGGTTTTCTTCTGAATCGCTTCCAGCAATGCTTCAACGTCGATGTTCACTTCGCGCTGCACATTGTCACTGTACTCTTTTGCGGTTGTCATAGTCGGCCTCCCAGAGGCGATGAGATTCTTTATCAGTATAGACAACGGGGAGAATGGGCAGGAAAGGGCGGATTTCAGGCAAAAAAAAGCCCGCGCTGCGCGGGCAAAAATCCTTGTTACTTTTAGGTTGACTGCGCCTTTGGGGTTGGTGCAGTACGAAGAAGTGTACGGGCTGCCCGCGTCAGAAGTCTCTCTGCGTACTGTTAAGAAAGTGAAAAGCCGCGTTCTGACAGAACTTTACCCACCTGTCATCTCATTAATTGAATCAGAGGCTATGCTTAGAGCTTGACGATAAATAAGTGATATCAGGGAGTTAGTATGGATTTTATTCGAATTGTAATTGCGATTTTACTGCCACCGCTGGGTGTATTTCTGCAGGTGGGCTTTGGCGGCGCCTTCTGGCTGAATATCCTGCTCACGTTGTGCGGGTATATCCCGGGCATTGTGCATGCCGTGTGGGTAATCGCCCGACGCTGATCCGGATCAGGCAGCCGCCATTTTCTTCCGTTACACTGTATTCAGGACAATATCTGGAGAGTAATCAATGCAGGTGAATGACCGCGTAACGGTAAAAACCGATGGCGGCCCACGTCGCGTGGGTACGGTACTGGCAGTTGAAGGCTTTAACGAAGGGACCATGTATCTGGTGGCGCTGGAGGATTATCCGCTGGGGATTTGGTTCTTTAATGAAAGCGACCATGCGGAAGGGGTATTTGTTGAGCCCTACGAGGAAGCTTAAGACTGCGTAAAAAAATCAGGTGCACATAAGGTGCACCTGATGCGTATCACCCCCTGCCATCAATATCGGCGAGAGGGTTTAGAACGTTTCCCAGTTGTCATTGCTGTTCGCCGCTGCCAATGCTGGACGCGGTGTCAGCGTAGGGGACTTTAGGGTGGCTGATGAAGGCGCCATCACCCGCGATGCGGGCGAATCGTTAAGTTTAAATGCCGCAACGGCCTGCGTCAGACGACCCGCCTGATCTTCCAGCGAGGCTGCCGCTGAAGAGGCTTCTTCCACCAGCGAGGCGTTCTGCTGGGTCACGTTGTCCATCTCGGTAACCGCCAGGCTCACCTGCTGAATGCCACGGCTCTGCTCATCGGAGGCGGCGGCAATTTCCGACATAATATCGGTTACACGACGCACCGCCTCGACGATCTCACCCATGGTCGAGCCGGCTTCACCTACCTGATGTGAACCGTTATTAATCAGGTCAACCGACTCGGCAATCAGCGATTCAATCTCTTTCGCGGCCTGGGCACTGCGCTGGGCCAGATTGCGCACTTCGCTCGCCACGACAGCGAAACCACGCCCTTGCTCACCAGCACGCGCTGCTTCTACCGCCGCGTTCAGCGCCAGGATATTGGTCTGGAAGGCGATACTGTTAATGACGTTGGTGATCTCAGCAATTTTCTTCGAGCTGCCAGAGATATTGTTCATGGTTTTCACTACGCCATGCACCAACTCGCCACCGCTACGGGCTTTACCGGAAGCATCCGCAGCCAGTTGACTGGCATGGTGGGCGTTCTCCGCATTTTGCTTCACGGTCGCGGTGAGCTGTTCCATGCTGGCAGCAGTTTGCTCCAGCGCAGAAGCCTGCTCTTCAGTGCGTGAGGACAAATCGGTGTTACCGGCGGAAATCTCGCTTGATCCTTGATAGATCGCAACCGCGCCTTCGCGGACGGTGCCGACGGTACGCACCAGTGCGGCCTGCATCAGTTGCAGATTATGCAACAGGCTGCCGATCTCGCTACGGCCATACGCTTGTTCCGGTGCGGTCAGATCGCCCTGAGCAATGCGCCCGATGCGCTCAACCGACTGACGCAGTGGACTGATCACTACACGGCGCAGGAAGACGAAGGTGAGGAGCACCAATAGCAGTGCAGCAGCAAAGGCCACAGCCATGGCAATAAAGCCGACGCGGGACTGGTGCGCTGCTTCCGCGTTGATCGCTTCGGCACGGTCAGTACGAATTTTTATCGCTTTCAGTAATACCGCGTTATACGCATCATCCAACTTGCGTGTCACGTCGGTTTCCTGCGCCACGATCCCTTCGAAGCTGCCTTGCTTAGCCGACTCAATCATCGGCTTTAATCCCTTATCGATATAGTCATTAAATGACGCGGTGAGTGGCGCATCCAGCGCGATATCTTCTGGCGTTTTCGCCTTACGGTCCATATAGATTTTAAAACCGTCACGCGCTTGCTTGATGCGTGTCTCGGTGCGTGCCAGATCGGCACGATAGCCGTCCATTTCCCCAATACGGGCTGCGGCGCCGGATTGCAGCACGTTCAGGCGAGCGGTACGCAGATGGTTCGAGCTATTAGAGATGCCCATACGGATTTGAATTTCATCCGTCGCATCGTTGAGGGAATTATTACTCTGGATTAAAAAATAGCTGGCGAGGCCGATACACAGGGCAAAAAGTAGCAGAATGCCACCAAAGATCATGCTGAAAAGAGGCATCAGGCGCAGGTTCTGCCAGATGCTGAGCTTATATTGCTCATCAATCGATGCTGTTTTCATATCCTTGCTCTCATTTTGGGTAGGTGTTCTGAGAACAAGCATCGGCAGTTCAGGCCAAAGGATTAGGGGGCGAAGTGAGACCTGGCTCGCAGATCCAGGCAAAACGACAAAGGGCCAATCTGCGGATTGGCCCTTTGTCGGCTACGGCTATTTACTCAAACTGTTCACATGCAGGACTATCGCACGTTGACATAAATACCGGAGGTCACGTTATCGGTCAGTCGCACCACATGATAAATAACCTGTTTATTATGTGTCTTAATTTTGCGTTTTATATTACCTTTGTGTGACGATACCGTTTTGGCTTTAATTTGCATCTTGTCTGAAATTTGAATGGTGTCATGACCTGACATCCACATTTTCAGCATATTTGACTCAGTCTGACTTAATGTCAGTGGGTGAATATCCAGGCCTGCTGAAATACGCGGGGTTGCGCTGAGTTTCTTTTGCAGGTAAGTGCCAAGCAGTGAGTCCAGAGTCGAAGTTTTCACCGATTTTGATGTAATAATCAAGTTCTTACGAACGTAGAGGTATTCCTCAAAATGGATGTTCGAGATCGCCATAAAGATAAAAAATAGCGTATCTGGATGCTGCATAATAATGGCGCGAATACGATCGCTGGAATCAGCTTCATGAATAAAACATTCTTCATTAATAAAGACGACACCAGGTTTAAGCTGTTCACATCTTTGTTGCAATTGTTCAATATCAGAGACCGGAGTAATATTTTTCTTTTTAACTCCTTTGGCCGACATATAGTCTGATAATCCCAGGCGTGTGTAGTTACATGAATCCATAATAATCGTTGGCATTATAGCGACCCTCACCAATTTGTTATCCGTTTAAATCAACGATGAATACGCGTTTGCGGTACGAGAGAGATTTCCAAAGACACTTTTTTATTCTGCTCGGCAGATTGGCGAATGATATCCGTGCGCCATCATGACTCTGTCCCTGAACCCTTCTGCGAAGTTTTTTGTGTTACTTCCACGTCACTCTTGTCCCCGCGATAGTGGGAATCGCCGGGAGTTTGCATTAAGTGTGTAATTCGCTCTGTTTTTGAGAGCCCTGTCACTATCGCGCAAGTCACAGACAAATCTGATAGGACAATTCTTAAAAACATTTGAATCGCGAAAGTGTGACGTTTCAGCGAGTGTTGACAATGCCGGAAAAAAGGGATTTAGACAAGAAAAATCGCTGTAAAATTTTTTTTGTTTAAAAACAGCCCTTTGAGCATTTATTCAACCAATTCACAAGGTTTATCGCCTTAGGAATCGTCTGACTAAAATACGCGAAGCGCCGTTTAATAAGAATAATTTTCACCTGAAATGCGCATTTATCAGAATAACCTCAGTTGATTTCTGAGAAATATGGTTCGAAAAATGCGCAGATTGATTTTGAATACTTAACTATCGCATAAGAACTTCTACAGAATCGTTAATTATCGTGCGCGGGAGAGTTCTGAGACAAACTGCGCGAGTAAATCAAAGACTTCGCCGAAGAGATGTTCGCAGAAGGGGGCGAGCAGCGGCATCATCATACCCAGACTGAGGATCCCCACCGTTAAGGTAATCGGAAAGCCAATCGCGAAAACCGACAGTTGTGGTGAAACACGGTTTAACAAACCTAGTGCCATGTTTAGCGTGAGCAATAAAACAATTAAGGGTAGCGCTAACATCATCCCATTAAGGAAAATTAACCCGGCGGACTTCACCAGCGCCATAAAAGCATTGGCGTTGAGGGGGTGATCGTTAATCGGCAGGGTATGAAAACTGTCCACCAGCAGCGAAATCAGCCACAGGTGTCCGTTGAAGGTCAGAAACAGCAGCATCGCCAGCATATCGAGAAAACGCGCCAGCACCGGCATGTTAAGGCGGCTGCCAGGATCAAAGAAGGTGGCAAAGGATAAGCCCATCTGTAAACCCACGACTTCACCGGCCATACGCACCGCGGCAAACGCCAGTTGCATCGTCAGGCCAATCCCTACACCAATCAATAATTGCTGTAACAGGATCCAAAAACCGGCGGGGGTAAATAACGTGACTTCAACCGGGGGCAAAACAGGAATGACGATCCAGGTCGTCAAAACTGCGAGGCCCACTTTCACGCGCTTGGGAATGGATTTCTCACTCAGCACCGGCGCACTGGCGAAGAGTGCCAGCAAACGCACCATCGGCCAGAAAAATTGCGCGACCCAATGGACCAGCTGGCTGCTATCGAGATTAATCATCAGCCGATGATATAAGGCAAGTTGGTCAACAGATTACGCATGTAATCCAGTATCAGGTTCAGCATCCACGGACCGGCAATCACCGCGGTGGCGGCAACGGCAAGGATCTTAGGAATAAAGGAGAGTGTCTGTTCGTTGACCTGCGTGGCCGCCTGTAACAGACTGATGATCAGACCGCTGACCAGTGCCGCCAGCAACAGCGGGGCGGCGAGCATCAGGGCAATTCGCATTGCTTCCTGGCCGATGACCATAACCGATTCGGGTGTCATGCTGCGCTCCTGGCGTTATATGCTGCGGCTGTGAGGCCGACCGGATTGAGAGTTGCCATCGACTTTTCTCTGCGCCGCTAGGAGTAGAAACTTTGTGCCAGTGAACCCACCAGCAGCTGCCAGCCATCCACCAACACAAATAACATCAGCTTGAATGGCAGAGAAATGGTCGCCGGCGGCACCATCATCATCCCCAACGCCATCAACACGCTGGCAACCACCAGGTCGATGATCAGGAACGGGATGAATACAGTAAAGCCAATCTGGAAAGCGGTTTTCAGTTCACTGGTGACGTAAGCCGGCAGCAAAATGCGCATCGGCACGGCTTCCGGGCCTTGAATCGGCGCGGTGTTGGCAAGACGCGCAAACAGCGCTAAATCGGCTTCACGTGTCTGACGCAGCATAAACTCACGCAGTGGCTGAGCGCCTTTGTCGATCGCTACGTCCATGCTGATTTTGTCCTGGCTGAACGGCAAATAGGCATCGCTGTAAATCTTGTCGAAGGTCGGCGCCATAATAAAGAAGGTTAAAAACAGCGCAAGGCCAAGCAAAACCTGATTGGGTGGCGCAGAAGGCGTGCCTAAGGCGTTACGCAGCAAGCCAAAAACAATGATGATGCGCGTAAAGCTGGTCATCATCAGCAAAATGGCCGGAAAAAAGGTCAGTGAGGTGATAAACACCAGCGTCTGCACCGGCAGTGACCAGCTCTGGCCGCCATTCGCCAGTGGCTGGCTGACCAGTCCTGGCAATTGCGCATGGGCAACCGGTGCCAGCAACAGCAGTGGCAAGAGGGGAAGCAATCGACGCATCATTGGGGTTTTCCGGGACGTTTAACCAGGTTCTGCAACAGCTGACGAAAATCCTGCGGCGCCATGGTTTTGCTCACCAACTCTTCAGGTGGCAGCGGCGGCAGTGAATGCAGATGGGTAATTTGCTGGGCGGTGACGCCCAGCACTAAACGCGCATCGGCGGTATCAACAATCACCACCCGCTCCTGACGACCCACCTGCACGCTGGCGCTGATTTTCAGCGCCTGAGTGTTGACGGTTTTGGGCGCAAAGCCAAGGCGTTTTGCCAGCCAGCCACAGGCCAGAATCAGCAGAACAATCACTGCCAGCACGCTGCTGACTTGTCCAATCACCGAACCGGTAGAGACCACCGGCTGGCTATGAACAGGCTGGCCGATTTGCGCGTTCTTTAACATGCTTAACGGCTCAGACGACGCATACGTTCAGATGGCGTAATAATGTCGGTGATACGCACGCCATATTTGTCGTTCACGACCACGACTTCGCCCTGCGCAATCAGGTAGCCGTTGATCAGAATATCCAGGGGTTCACCCGCCAGGCCATCCAATGCCACCACGGAACCCTGCGTCAGGCGCAACAGTTCTTTGATGGTCATCTTGGTGCGACCCAGTTCCACGGTGAGTTTGACCGGAATATCCATAATCAGATCGATGTCTTGCAGCGAGCCACTGGCGCCGTTGCTTTCAAACGATTTGAAAACGTTCTCTGTTGGATCAGGCGTGCTGGTGGTTGCCTGCTCGTTCATTGCCTCAGCCCACAGGTCGTCCGCAGAAATATCATCGGACGGTTTTTTGCTGTCACTCATCGGGCTGTTCCTCGTTCAGCGAATTCAAAATCGGGTTAATCAGGTGTTCAACACGCAGCGCGTACTGGCCATTCATGGTGCCATATTGGCTGGTCAGCACGGGTACGCCATCGACGTGAGCAATGATGCGGTCCGGCTTCTCAATGGGCAGGACGTCACCAGGTTTCAATTGCAAAATACGTGACAGGCGCATGGATGTTTCCGCGAAGTGGGCAATCAGCTCCAGCTCCGAGTGCTGCACCTGTTTCACCAGATTGTCGCGCCAGTGCGTATCTTCCTGACGGGAGTTTTCCAGTGGTGGATTGACCAGCAGCTCGCGCAGCGGCTCAATCATTGAAAACGGAATACAGATATTAAATTCACCCACCAGGTTGCCAATCTCTACCTGGAACGGGGTGTTGACGACGATATCGTTCGGTGAAGTGGTGATGTTGGTAAATTTCACCTGCATTTCCGAACGGACGTACTCAACATCCAGCGGGTAAATCGCTTTCCAGGCATCGCTGTAACCATCCAGCGCCAGCTTCAGCATGCGGCGGATGACGCGTTGCTCGGTATGGGTAAACTCACGGCCTTCCACTTTGGTCGGGAAACGGCCATCACCACCAAACAGGTTATCTACGGCGATAAACACCAGACTCGGTGAAAATACCACCAGCGCAGTACCGCGCAGCGGTTTCAGGTGGATCAGGTTCAGGTTGGTTGGCACCGGTAAATTGCGGGCAAACTCATGGTAAGGCTGAATCTTGATCGCACCGACACTGATATCCGGGCTACGGCGCAGCAGGTTAAACAGCGCCATACGAAAATGACGGGCAAAACGCTCGTTAATGATCTCCAGCGCCTGCAGACGCTCGCGCACCACGCGACGCTGGGTATTGGGATCATAGGGACGGATATCGCCATCGGTCCCTTTGGAACTGTTCTCTACTTCCGCGCTGTCACTGTCGCCATTAAGCAGCGCGTCAATCTCAGCCTGGGAGAGAATGCTATCGCCCATTAAATCACCTCAAAATGAAGGCGGTAAACAGCACGTCACTGACCACCTGTGGCGGTTGCGTTTTTACCAGCGGTGGCGCCAATACCTGTTTGATCTGCTCAACCAGGGCCTGCTTACCTTGTTCGGTGGCAAGCTGCGCGGCACTTTGACGTGAGAGCAGCAGCAGTAAACGGCTGCGCACCTCAGGCAGGTAATCATTCAACCGACGACGGGTATCCTCATCGGGCAGACGCAGGGTAAAGCCTACGTACAACACACGGTCGGGATCGTTGTCAGGATTGACCAGGTTAACCGTAAACGTATCCATTGCAAAAAATACAGGGGCGGCCGGTGGCTCAACTTTCGCCGCTTCCGGTTTGTCATCCCCGTGTTTATTCATCATTCGCCAGACTGCATAGCCTGCCACGCTGCAAGCGGCCAGCGTTACAATCAGTAACACCGGTATTAGTAGTGAACGTTTGCGGCCTTTAGCTTTCGCGTTATCAGACATGTTTGCAGTTACTTCCTGTGAATTATGGGCAAGCCTCTCGGCTCGCCTGGACAGATTATCCCGCGTCTTAAGTCAAACAATGGGAAGAAAAGACGCGGGTTTTACGCTTACCTTCAGCGTTTAGCCGCTGTCAGGCAAAGATATCGACAGCGCCGTTACCTGTCACACGCGCCTGGAGGGCTGCCGGGACGGCAATAGGCGTTATCTCGTTTTCACTGTCCTGGGAGAGGGTAAAGCTGCCGTGTTGGCCATCACGACGTCCTTCCTGCTGGCCCTGATAATTCTGGCTTTGTGCGAAGGCGTCGCTGCTGACATTACTCTGTCCCAGGTTAATACCGCTCTCCGCCAGCGCTGAACGCAGCTGAGGGAGAGCCGCTTCCAGCGCGGCCCTCACTTGGCTGTGGCTGGAAACCATACTTAACTGCGCCTGATCCTTATCGAGGGTCAGGTTGATCTGGATAGCACCCAAATCTTCGGGATGTAAGCGCAATTCGGCATTTTGCTGACCGTTGCGACTAAACATCACGATTTGCTGGCTTAACGCCTGCTGCCACTCATTGCTGCCGAGTTGGGCATTCAGCATCGGCGTCGACGGAGTGGTGCTGGTCGTCGCCGTACTGTTGGTCAGTGTGCTACTGCTGCTGACCGGGGCGCTGGTTAATGCTGTTACCGTGTCGCTCTGTGTATTACGATGTTCTTCCGGTTTGCTGAGCGTGCTCAGCACCTGCTTAAAGCTTTCATCCAGTGACAGCGCGCTGTTACTGTTGCTGGCCGTAGTGCTGGCGGCAGCGGCACTGCTACTGGTTGGCGTCGTACTGGTATCACGGCTAACACCGCTCAGCACATCGCTGGATTTCTTATGAGGCGTACTGTCGGACTGTGCCTCTTGTTCATCTTTCACGGCGCTCTGCAGCGTTCGGCTTAACAATGATCCGTTTAGCGTAGTCCCTGCATCGGCAGATGTTTTATCCGTGCTGGCGCTGACGGCGCTCTGACTGTTTCGCGCTTCAACCGCAACCGGTAACATCGCGAACAGTGCCTGAACATTCTGTAAGTCGCTGGCACTTAACGAACTTGCCTCAGACTTGTCTTTATCATCGGCTGATTTCAGCGTGGCTTTAGTGTTTTCCGGTTGTAAAAGTGCGTTTAACGCCTCTGGTTTGTCCAGTGCCTGCAATAAAGCGCTTAATGACGCTTTTGTGACGCCTTTTTCATCGACTTCTGCTGTCAGATCAGTCGATTGCGTGTTAACACCTTGTTGCTGAGCCAGTGTCAGTAAGCGGTTTCCCAGTTCAGTGATAAAACCCTGTGGCAGCGCATCTGTACCCAGCAAATTGTCCGATGCAACAGCACTGTCTGCATCGCTGACTTTAGAGGTTTGCGTAACCATAGTTGGCAGCGTAATCATTCGCCTCTCCTCATAGCGGCCCGTTGGGCAAATTCATCCATCCGTTTCTGATCGAGACGGTTTTCTTGTCGTAATGCGTTTTCGGCAGCCCGAGTGATCAGCGTTTGATAAGCATTCAATCGCTTATGCTTTTCTTGCCAGCTGCTCAGCGCCTGATCCAAACGTTGATTCCACTGATTCAGCTGTTGCCGATGCTGTTCAATGGCTTTTTCCAGCGTCTGGATAAACTGGTGATAGTTGGTCCAGCGCAGGCTGGAAATACCGCCAGACATATCGGTGTTGAGCTTATTGCGGTACTCATCCTGATAGTCGAGCAGCATGGTGAGCTGCTCATCTGCCTGCTTTACGCCACGGCGCATGTCACCTAAATGAATCACGGCCTGTTCCAGATCCTGCTCCGCCATATCGCGCAGCTTATCGATTGCACTGGCAGTTTTCATGGCTTACCTCGCTTGGGCTCGCGCTAGCCGAACATGGCCTGCAGGTGCAGACTGGCGTCGTCATAGTCGCTGCGTTCGAAAATACCCTGTTGCAGGAAGGCTTCCATCTCCGGGTAAAGCTTGATGGCTTTATCGAGCATCGGATCGCTTCCAGCGGCATACGCGCCTACACTCACCAGATCGCGGTTGCGCTGGAAACTGGAGAGCAGTTGTTTGAACTGACGCACACGCGCGTAGTGGGTGTCATCAATTAACGCGGTCATCGCACGGCTGATTGAGGCTTCAATATCAATCGCCGGATAGTGACCGGCTTCGGCCAGACGGCGCGACAAGACAATGTGACCATCAAGAATGGCGCGCGCCGAGTCGGCAATCGGGTCTTGCTGATCGTCACCTTCGGTAAGCACGGTATAGAACGCCGTAATCGAACCGCCACCGTGGGTGCCGTTACCGGCGCGTTCCACCAGGGCGGGGAGTTTCGCGAACACGGAAGGCGGATAACCTTTGGTGGCCGGTGGCTCACCAATCGCCAGGGCGATCTCACGCTGCGCCATGGCGTAGCGGGTGAGGGAGTCCATGATCAGCAGCACGTGCTGGCCGCGATCGCGGAAATCTTCCGCGATGCGTGTGGCATAAGCGGCACCCTGCATACGTAGCAGCGGTGAAACGTCAGCCGGTGCGGCGATCACCACCGAGCGCGCACGACCTTCAGCGCCGAGGATGTTCTCAATGAATTCCTTAACTTCACGGCCACGTTCACCGATCAGGCCAACCACAATCACATCGGCTTTGGTGTAACGTGCCATCATGCCAAGCAGCACCGACTTACCGACGCCGGAACCCGCAAACAGGCCCATACGCTGACCGCGCCCAACGGTAAGCAGGGCGTTGATCGCCCGGACGCCGGTATCCAGCACATCGTGGATTGGCGTACGTTGCAGTGGGTTGAACGGTGCGGTGATCAACGGCGCGCGATAGCCGGTGTCCGGGGCAGGTAAACCATCCAGCGGTTTGCCTGCGCCATCCAGCACGCGGCCGAGCAGTTCTGGCCCAAGCAGCAGCTGTTTACCGCCTTGTGCGTTGTCACCGCTAAAACGGGCATAAACGCGCGCACCTGGCAAAATGCCGTCCACTTCTTCCAGTGGCATCATCAACAGTTTCTGACCGTTGAAACCCACCACTTCACTCTCTACTTCAGTGATGTTGTTGCCGTCGTGACGTTCGATGATGCAGGTCGCACCAAGCGGCAGTTGCAGTCCGGTGGCTTCCAGTACTAAACCGGTGGCACGGGTCAGACGACCATAGCGGCGCACGGTCTGCACCTGCGAAATACGATCCTCGAAGGCATCGAGTGCGCCAAGCCAGCGGGAAAGACGCGACGAGGTCATTACAAGGTCCCCGGTGCGGCCAGACGGCACAGTTCCTGCCAGCGGGTTGCCACGCTGGCATCGAGATCACCATCTTCGGCGCTGAGTTTACAGCCGCCGGGATGCAGTGAGTTATCGGCGAGCAGTTTCCAGCCGTGCAGATCCAGCGTCGGGCCCAGTGTCTGCTCAATGCGCTGTAAATCATCAGGATGCACGCGCAGCTGCGGTTTGCCGCTGAACATCGGTTCTTGCTGAATCAGTTGCTGAATCTGGCGCAGCAGGGCGGTGCCATCCACTTGTGTGGCCTGGCCAATCACCGTGCGCGCTGCTTCCAGCGCCAGCTGCATCAGACGTGAGGCGATAACGCTATCCAGCGCTTCCAGCGTGTGATGGAACTCAGTCACTAACTGCTGCATACGCGCCTGCAAGGGCGCCTGCTGCTGTTGGGCATCGGCCAGTCCCTGCTGGAAACCGGCGTCGTAACCGTTCTGCTGCGACTCGGCAAAACCCTTTTGATAGCCTTCGCTGTAGCCTTGCGTCTGTGCATCTTTGCGCATCTGCTGCTGCATGCGCTCCAGCATCTGCTGTTGCTCAGCTTCGGCACTCATTTCGACATCCACAGCCGGCTCTTCCTGCGGCGGTTCTTCTGCCGCTTTGAAGGTGCTGCCTAAATCATCAGGCTGCCAGCGCTGCCACGCACGGGCGGAAAAGGCATCAGACATAAGTTTCCTCGCCACCACCAATTACCATTTCGCCGGATTCGGCCAGGCGACGGACCACCAGCAGGATCGCTTTCTGTTCGTTCTCCACGGCCGACATACGCACCGGGCCACGGTTGGCCAGATCGTCGCGCAGGATATCGGCTGCACGCGCTGACATGTTCTTGAGGAACTTCTCGCGCAGCGGCTGTTCGGCACCTTTCAGTGCAACCAGCAACTGCTCGGACTCCACTTCCTGCAGCAGGCGCTGGATGCTGCGATCGTCCACTTCTACCAGGTTTTCGAACAGGAACATTTCGTCGATGATCTTCTGTGCCAACTCGCCGTCGAAGTCGCGTACCGCTTCGATAACCGCCTCTTCCTGCTGCGTTTTCATCAGGTTGATGATTTCGGCTGCGGTTCTCACGCCGCCCATCTTCGCGCGCTTGAGGTTGGTGCCATCCAGCAGACCGTTCAGTACCTCGGTCAGTTCTGCCAGCGCCGCTGGCTGGACACCACCGAAGGTGGCAATACGCAGCATCACGTCGTGACGCAGACGTTCATCGAACAGCGCCAGAATATCTGCCGCCTGGCCACGTTTGAGGTGCACCAGAATGGTAGCGATAATCTGCGGATGCTCGTCGCGGATAAGATCGGCCGCTGCCTGCGGTTCCATAAAGTTGAGCGTTTCCATGCCGCTGGTGGTCTCGTTTTTCTCGAGAATATCTTCCAGCAGGCTGGAGGCACGCTCCTCGCCCAGCGCTTTGATCAGCACCGAACGCAGGTAGTCGTTGGAGTTGAGGCTCAGCGCCGCAAACTGCTCGGCATCCGCTTCAAACTCGCGCAGCACTTCGGTCAGTTGCTTGTGCGACACCTGACGCATCCCCGCCATCGCGGCGCTCAGGTGCTGCACTTCACGCTGGTTGAGATGTTTGAACACCTCGGCCGCACGCTCTTCGCCAATGGTCATCATCAGAATGGCGCTTTTTTCAGTACCGGTCAGACTCATAGTTCTTTACTCATCCATTCGCGGATAACCAGCGCCACAACGCGCGGATCGTTTTCAGACATATCGCGGATGCGCTGGCTCATCACCTCGGCGCTCATGCGGTTATTCGATTTACGCTCTTGATCCAGCTCATCTTTACTGAGCTGCACACTGTAGGCTTCTTCAGATTCCAGCGCTTCTGCACGTGCTGCCGCCGCCTCTGCTGCTGCCTGCTCCTGCGCTTTCTTACGCATCAGCTGCGGACGAACCAGTTTGCGATACAGGATGAAGGCAACCAGCGCCACCAGCAGCCAGCGACCACCGCTCATCAACATGTCGAAGAAGGCTTGCGATTGCCAGAACGGCAGGTCACCGCCAGACGGCTCAGTCATGTTGAACTGCGAGTTCACCACGTTGATGCTGTCGCCACGATTCTGCGAGTAGCCCATCGCTTCACGGGTCAGGTCTTCAATCTGTTTGATCTGCTGATCGTTCAGTGCAACGGCTTTGCCTTTGCCGTCATCACGGTAGTTCACCACCACGGCCACTGACAGACGCTGCACATCGCCGACGTTCACCTTGGTGTGGCGAATGGTGCGATCCAGCTCGTAGTTCACGGTGTCGTTACGGCTTGAACTGCTCGGGCCGCTGCTTTGCTGCGTGCTGGTGGTGCTGCCGTTGTTGTTCGCCGCGTTGTTCTGGCCATTCGCATTCTGGCCATTGGCATTCTGACCGTTGGCATTTTGCTGCTGCGGATTATTAACCGGCGCAGTATTCGCAGGGGCAGGTTGATTCGACAACGCACCCGGCACGCCGCCTGGGTACGGGCTACCGTTCTGCTGGTTAGTATTGGTCTGACGCGAGCGAATCGCCGTGCTGTTCGGATCGGCGTTCGGTTTGTACTTCTCGTCAGTTTGTTCGCTGCGGTCAAAGTTGATCTGCGCTGTCACCTGCGCATGCACATTGCCCTGGCCAACGATCGGATTCAGGATGGCTTCGATACGTTGCTGGTAACGCGCTTCCACTTCAGACGCGTACTTCAGCTGTGCGTCATTCAGGTCACGACCTTCGCTGTCAGAACGGGTCAGCAGGCGACCGGCCTGATCCACCACGGTCACGTTGCCTGGCGGCAGACCGGCGACGCTGCTCGACACCATATGCTGAATGGCCTGAATCTGGCCTTCATCTAATGCACGACCCGGTTGCAGGTTCAATGTCACGGAGGCCGAAGGCGCTTTCTGCTCACGCACGAACAGCGTGGGCTTTGGCATCGCCAGATGCACGCGCGCGCTCTTGACCGGGCCGAGCGTTTCAATGGTGCGGGCCAGCTCACCTTCCAGCGCACGCTGGTAGTTGATCTGCTCGCTGAACTGGCTGATGCCGAACTTCTCTTTGTCCATCAGCTCAAAGCCAACAGAGCCACCTTTCGGCAGCCCCTGTTGCGCCAGGCGCAGACGCAGTTCATGTACCTTATCGGCAGGCACCATCAAGGCACCGCCGTTTTCGGCGAACTGGTAAGGAATGTTCATTTGCGTCAGTTGGGTAACAATCGCGCCGCCATCCTCATCGGAGAGGTTGTTATAAAGGACGCGATAGTCAGGGGCTTTAGCCCACAGCACCAATGCAAAGACCACTGCGATAGCGGCAGCGGCAGCAACAATGATAGGAATTCGCGGATTGGCGCGCAGGCGGACCAGAAGGTCATTGAAACCTTTCTTTGCGGTATCTTGTGTGGCGGCTGCACTCGCATTCATGACCGATTCCTGCCTGACATAATTGACCGGGTAAGTTGTGGTGACAAAACAGACTCCCTGACTTCCCCCATCATATTTCGCGTTGTCGCTGCGTTGGCTGCGTTCGTTCACCCCAGTCACTTACTCGAGTAAGCTCCTGGGGATTCGCGAACTTGCCGCCTTGCTACAGCGCGAACTATTTTGGGGGCCAAATGAAAAATGAAATTCCAATCTTATGGCTGGCATTATTGATGAATCGGGTCACTTCGATGGCTGGATAAGCTGGGTTTTTTACGTTTATTTAGCGCCTTTGTCCTATTGACAGTGTGTTAACTTTTGCAGCGTGAAAATTTAAACCCTTCTTTAATGAGGTACAGGCAATGTCGATTCAGGCAATTGATGGTGTGTTGCAGCAGCTGCAGTTAACGTCGTTACAGGCCAGCGGCAAGCAGGCCGAGTCAACCAATCAGGTAGATTTTGGTGCCACCATGAAAGCAGCACTGGATAAGATCAGCGACACGCAAACCGCGGCTCGCACCCAGGCGCAGGATTTTGAAATGGGCAAACCGGGCATCCAGTTAAACGATGTGATGGTCGATCTGCAGAAATCCTCCATTTCCATGCAAATGGGGATTCAGGTGCGTAACAAACTGGTCTCGGCGTACACCGATATCATGAATATGCAGGTGTAGTAGCTGCACAGATTGTTGCGGTGTCAGGCGGGAAAACATTTATCTTTTTCAGTATCAGCGGCATGATGCTGGCCTGACACACAGCGTATATCGAGAAGAGGATTCTCACGTGAAGCCCACCCTGCTGCTGCTGATGGCAACGATCATGCTATCCGGCTGTGATAATAAAAATGCGGACTTTGCACCGCAGATGAAAAATTACGCTTACCTCTATCAGTTCGAAGCCATTCCCGGCAAAGTCAAAAGCACGCATCAGCGCCTGTTTAGCGCCGATGACACGCCAATCTTTGATGTCGATATCGCGTTCGATGGGCAAGGCTGTATTTCCCATGTGAAATCGATCGATAAAGCCGGAGAGATCACCGAAGTGACGCGGGAAGGTGATAAACTGACTGGCACTGAGAACGGCCAGGATGTGGTCGTCACGCTGAATAAGCAGTGCGCGCTAATAAAAAAAGTCACGCCCACCATGACGGTGGATATAGGCTATAACGATCAGGGTTGGGTCGATCAAATCTCCTCTCCCGCCTCTGATGTTAAATTCCATCTGACCTACAATAACGTCGGTGATATGACGCTGTTAAGTATTAAGAAGGGCGATGAGGAAGTTTCACGCGCCAGTGCCAAACATGATACGGATGCGAAAAAGATATCCGACGTGGTCACGACGGTACAAAGAAACGAGCAGAGCAAGACGGTCACCACCCAGTGCCAATATAAGAATGATGTCCCTTTCCGTTGCGACACCGTCACCACGGACGGCGCAGGGCAAGTGACGGACAGGCAGTACGGCACCATTGATGTCACCTATTATTGATGCCTGAGTAAGCCGCGAATGCGGCTTTTTTTATGCCGTTAATATCGGCATCGATAAGCGAAGCGCTAAATAAAACAATAACTTACTGATCAATTGCGCGCTCGATATGCTAAAGTGTGGGCCTTAGGTAAGCATTCGTCAGAGCAGGGAACTCGGTGTGCAACATGCGCATCACGCGAGGCGTTGAGGAGTGTTGAGTAAGGGCTGCAGCGACAAGAAGCGTGTAAGAATGAAAGAAGGTTATTACTGGGTTAGAGATAAAGATAATCCACCAGAAGTCTGGCGATATATAAAGCAGTTTGGCTGGTACCGTCCCTGCGTTGCCGTGCCCATCACCTTAAGTTCATTTAAGTTGATGAACTACCAGGTCATCAGCGATCGATTATTACCACCGGGTTATTTCCCGCTTTAAATGAAAAAACCGCCGGTTGATGGGCGGTTTTTTGTATTTTTGGGTCTTGAGCTAATTGATCTCTGGCCAGGCGACGGCCGGGAAACCATTTAACAGCGGCCGTGCGAACAGATATCCCTGGAATTGGCTAATGCCCGCTGCCTCCAGCCACATCCACTCTTCGGCTTTCTCCACGCCCTCGGCGATGACCGCAATTTCCAGCGAGTTACAGCACTTAATGATGGCATGCAAAATGGCCTGTTTAGGACCGCTTTTGTGCACATCGCTAATCAACTCACGATCAATCTTAATTTTGTCTGGCTGGAATCGCGATAACAGTGACAGGCCAGCAAAGCCCGCGCCAAAATCATCCAATGCCAGACTGATACCCGCCGATTTCAGTTTACGCACCTGTGCCGCAAACTCATCGGTGCGCGAGATGATCTCATTTTCAGTGACTTCAACAATCACCTGCTCGGGTACCAAACCATTGGCTTCAATCTGCGTCAGCAGAAACTCCACCGCATCAGGAACCGTGACCAAAGACATTGGCAGCAGGTTAATGGAAATACTGTGTTCGCCAATACCTAACTTTTTCGCCAGTTCGAACGCCAGCTTTTTAGACTGAATATCCGCTTGATAAACAGCCTCGCCACCAAAGGCAGAAAAGTACTCGCCAGGTGAACCGCCATTCGGGGTGCGGATTAACGCCTCATATGACGCCACGCGGCGTGCAAACGGATCGATAATCGGCTGAAAGGCAAAGTGGCACTCTTTCAGTGAGTCAATGACTTCATCCTGAAGGGTACGAGAGGGCTCATCCGCAATGAATTCCCAGGTGCTGGCGGCGGGGATTTCAAAGTAGTTCTCTTTATCACGAGCGATTACAAAGGTGCGCAGGAATTGCAATGCGCGATCATCGTAGGTCAGCTGATAGCGCGAGGTGCCTTTGTCTAACACGGCTTGTAGCACCATGGATTTATCATGCTCGCGTAAATCAAACAGCTCCATCCCCACTTTGCCGAAGCGGCGAGCGGGAGCAAAGTCATGCATTAACTCCACCAGATTGTGGTGGCGGGCGTCCTGGCAGATGCGATCATAAATACCCTGTACGGCTTCGCGTGGTCCTTCAAGTAGCTGGAAGAAGTGCAGCCCATCAAAAAGCAGAATGCCTGTGACATCGTGCGAGCTGTTTTTGTTATTCGCTTTTTTCACCATGTCTTCGAGTGTCTTGATAGGAACATGGTCATGGAGGTGGCTGCGATAAATGATGGTGGTAAGCATAGCGATTGTCCGGACAGCTTTTTATTGTGGGGCCTACAGTAGCAGGCTTGGGGCGGGGGCTGTCCACCAATATAGTCCCGGATCGTAGACTATTTTCCAATTAATGAGTTAACCGAAACGGCTAGCGAAACAGCGTCAAATCGAATTGTTAATTAATTGCACCGGGGGAGTATCTACGATAAATAATTTCGATTGAATAGATAAATAAAAAGCGTATCTTGGCCCTCGTTAACCAGAGGTGAGCATAATGTTACGCGACTATTTAAAGATTGATGATAGCGACCGTTTAGTTGAACAGAGCGTATTAAGACTCAACAACCGCGGTCAGGAAGATGTCACTGAATGGCATATTGTTAGCGTAGACGGCAAGCAAAAAGGCAGCGTGACGCTGTTCGATAAGCTCTGCAACCGCCGCTCATATTGCGTTAACTATCGCATTACGCAGAAGGATGTGCACGGGAGGGTTGTCGTCGATCATCTGACCGACGTTTTGTAATAATTGCCGTAGTTTTGCTTGTTTTGACCCGCTCATAGGCGGGTTTTTTGCATTCTGTTACCTGACGCGATAGCGGCGCATTTCCATCATAGTTCCGATTAATTCAATCTTTTTCTCAGACGATGTCTGCACAGGAAAATCCTCATTCAACGGTCGTAACGAGAAAATTTGTTCGTCATGCTGTTCAGTCATCAGGCGATAAATACGTACCAGAACCTCGCCATTGATGTGCGCCAGCACCACATCACCCGGTTGCGGCATAACTGCTGGGTCGAAAATCAGCGTATCGCCGGGTCGGTAGTCAGGTTGCATCGCGGCATCATCCAGAGTGATCGCCAACGCTGATTCACTCAGTTTGCTGTCGCTATAGAGAAAGCGGGTTGCCTGCTGCCGAATCAATAAGCGCTGCTCCTGCATCCATGCTGCCGCTTGTGTCAGAGTGATCAACGGCAGGGCGCTGACGTCACTGACCTTAGATGGGGTGGTAAACACCTCGCCCTCACCATCAATAATCCATGCGGCGGTACATTGCAGCAGTTCTGCCAGCCTTAACAGATTCTCGCCACGCGGGAGGGTCTCATCCTTTTCCCATTGTGAAACAGCAACGTGTGACACGCCAATGCCGATTGCCACTCCCTGCTGTGTAAGCTTCAGGATTTTACGGCGGCTGCGGATGCGCTCACCCACAGATTCTTTTTTCATCATCTTGACAACTCCTCTGTGCTTTACTTAAGTATACTTAAATTCATTAATTAAAGTAAACTTAAATTCTGATGTTGACCGCATCACTGGCAAGGGCGGGCAACATGTTCCTCAGGTGGATCCCTTGCCAGTAGAGAGGTGAGGCATGGAAAGTAGTTTGGTGACCAGCGTCGGTGCGCTGCTTCTCGGTGGCGGTGCGGCAGCTGTGTTCTGGAAACCCTTAATGGCAGGCATCGCGGCCATCGTCACCAGCAATCGCGCCGGCGGCGAGATCATCACCAGCTACAAAGAACAGGTGATGCTTCTCAAAGAGAGCCATGCGCTGATGCGCCAGGAGAATGATGACCTGCGTATTCGCCACGACAAAAACCTGCGGCGCATCTCTTCGCTGGAGACCGATCTACGGCTGATAAAGAACGCGTTGGGTATTCTGTTAGCCACCACGGAATCTGATCATAGCGATAAATTCCGCAGTCAGATCAATCAACTGATCACCACCTTAGAGGAGAGTCGCGATGGTGCAGATAAACAGTGAGTTTTCAGTGCGAGGCCACCGGCGCCAGCTACTGCTTGGCGGCCTGCTACTGATGCTGTCGCTGCTGTGTGTGGCGATGACAATTATGTTCGTGTTCGTGAATAACAGCGCCAATCGCCGGGTGGAAGACATTCGCCAGCAGTACCGTGCGATTTCGGACCGGAGGGAGGCGCGGGTGGCCGAACTGACCAGCCAATTAGTCGCGCTGCAGAAAAAACTCGATGGCTTGCCGGACCGCACTGCGAACAAAACGGCGGACAAAGTGAAGCAGGTTGTGGGGGAGGACGCGCCACCCGAAACGACGCATTAAGGAGGCCATGATGAGTATTACCGAGCGGATTGCAGCCAGCTTCGGCCGACTGCGGTCTTTATTCAGCAAGAAGGAGAAAATTATGAGCGACCAAACTGTAATCGAAAATAGTGCAACAACTGCAACACCGGATGCCAGCACGCTGTCACCGTTAGAGAGTTTTGCTAATGAGGTGGCGGGGAAGGCGGAGAGCAGTGCATCAGCGGCAGATGGCTCAACTTCAGCCGTGAGTAACGCGCCAGGGCAGGACGCCATAGCACCAGTGTTAAGCAGCGTGCCTGCAACGGATGCTTCAACGACAAACGTGGATAGTGAACCAGCACAGGACGTCTCAACAGCAGCCGTGAGTAGCGTGCCAGCGTCGGATGCTTCTACGCCCGCGGTGAATAGTGTTCCAGCAGCTGACGCTACACTTCCCGCTGTAGACAGTGCGCCTGTCTCTGGCTCCACAACGCCAGCAGTCAATGCTGGCAGCGAGGCACAACCTGCAGCGGCCGTAGCGGATGCAACGGATCTCACCCAGCAGTTGGCCACGCCCGATCCTCTGGCCAACGGTTCTGCCAGCGCCGGGCCTTCATCGGCTTCTACCGTCGGCAATCTGGCTGAGCAGCCTGTAGCAGGAATCATTACGGATGCGGTCAGTCAGGATATCAGCGCTAGCGTGAAGGACTTCACTCAGGCATTCAACTTTGTCGAAAGCGGGGTGGAGAAGTTAGGTACGGCCGCGAAGGATGAGCTGATTGCCCTCGCGCGCAAGTATCTTTAATCCTGTGGCGGCCTTCGGGTCGCCTTTTCATCTTCCGATTATTCTTAATGCGGTCTCGCTATTTTCTACTAACTTTAATCATTCAGACGTTATTTAAACGGGTTTAATTAGCGAAAAGGAAGATAGCATGAGTGATACAGAGGCAATCAAAACCAAAACTGACTACCTGCGTGATGTCACCTCCCAGTTAAAAGAGATGCGTCACTATGCGCAGACTAATACTGAGACGCTATCCAGCCACTGGTTGGCATTTGATGCAGGCGAGTACAAAGATAAAGAGTATGCGGGACGTTTTGACACGCTGCTCAACAAGCAGGGACAGCTGTTAGATGATATTGAGCTGGCGATTCAGGATTTAGAGATCGCCATCAATCACAGCGAGCAAGAAGGCTAAGTTCCCCCGCGCTGGTGGCTTAATCGGCCACCAGCCACATCTCGGCTTCATCAAACATCTCTTCAACAATACGCGCTACGGTTGCTTTATCGTTCTTACTTAAATCGGTATCGATAGCGTTGCGTTCCATCGGCTTAACGCGCACCTCAATCTCTGGGAAGACGCGTTGCACGCGTTTCTCAAGCTCCTGCAAAATCATCTCACGCGCGCCCGGCAGACCGGCAACGTTGCGTTTATCGTAAATCAACTCCACAAACATTAGGGCATTCCATTCATCAAGCGGGTGCGCCATATTACTGTAAATAAAAACAGTGGCAAGTGATGAACCGTTGCGCCGCGAAAATTTTTTGTTTCTGGCAAGCGCAGCACCACATTTGCGTTGATACTCAACAGCGTTACACAGGGAAATGGACTTATGAGGGGGTAATATGCGGCAACTGGTGATCGATATTCTGCTGAAAATGGCAAAGATGGATACGGATGCAAAAGAACTGGTGGCACAGGTGGAGGCACAATCACTGCTGCTGGCGGCATTATTGATTCAGGCTAAAGAGGATAATTCGCTGACCATCACGGAAACCGTGCAGGACGCCATCGTTACCGCATCGCGTTCTGGCGAGTTGTTTCTACAGTCAGACGTGGATCTGCTATTGACGCACATTAACCGCCTGCTAGCCGTTGCGCGTTATGTCGAAGTGAAGGGAGTCGAGCGAGAAGGATAGGGGAAAAATACGACCTCTGGAGGGGAAATCCAGCAACTCCTCCAGAGGCGGCGCAATAGCACCTTCGTTCAAGGACAATCTACGACCGAAGCCGTCAGATACAAGTTATACAACTTCTGCTGACTTGTACAACTTTTTCCTTGCCGATTTGTGTGGTTGGAGGTGTGCTTGAGATATATTTTTAGGGCCGCTGCGCTTAAAGTTCGTTCTTGATGCAAAACTCTTCCCACGTCATGCCGAGCGCTTCCGCATGTGATTTCAGGTAAGTTTCAATGGCTTCAGCCGCAACCGCTTTATCAGGCTCTGCCAGTTGAATAGAAAACAGCATGCCATCCAGCTTTTTCTGGCGTAAGAATGCCGCATAAATGCGCTCAGCGTGCCACTCGCGCAGTTGGCGCAGTGACAAGTTGGCCGCGCGTGCGTCGCTCTCGGTCAGTTCATCCAGCGCGGCTTGAAAATCGGCGTGCGCGGCAAAAAACATCGTGCGTGCCTGGGCGTAATACTCTTCTGGGGTTTTCATGCGAATTTCCTGCTTATCGACTTGCGCGCTAGTGTAACGTGCGCGAGCCGTATTGTCAGGCTCAGCCGGGTTTTCACCGAGATTCCTTGCGTAACTTACGCGAAAAATTATAACGTAGCCGCCATTGAGGCGAGTGTAGGGACCAGGAATGAAAAAGTGGATGGTATTGGCCGCGCTGGGCTTGAGCGGATGTGCGCAAATCAGCAATTACGATGAAGCGGTAAAAACCCCGGCACCAGTGGAACTGCAAGGTAACTGGCAGACTGTCGGACCGCAGAGTAAGTTGATCAGTGGCCAGGCGATGGGCAGCCTGATCATTGGTGCAGAAGGCGACACGCTGGATTGCCGCCAGTGGCAGCGCGTGATTGCCAAGCCAGGCAAGTTAACCCGCCTGAGCGATGAGTGGGTCAACGTGACGCGTCAGGTGCGCGTCATGCCGATAACGCTGGAGAACGGTGAACTGCGTTATGACGGCTTGCGCATGCGTAAGGTCGATCAACCCACCGTTGAGTGCCAGCAGGCGCTGGGGCAGGTGGCGAAGCGTCCGAAGGACGCAGTGATTCAGGATATTCAGCCGCAGATTATGGAGCCGGTGTCGGTCCCTGCGCAGAAGTGATGCCGAAAGCAAAGCATAAAAAAACGGGTGAGCATTAGCTCACCCGTTTCTCATTCAGCCCGCCGCGCATTAATTCTGCGGCAGATACACATTACCTTGCTTGCCGTAAGCACTCATCACCGATTTCTGCTTCGATGACTGACCCACCAGTTGCGTCAGCTCGTCCATACGCAATTTCAACAGACGTTTGACTTCACTCTCATTGTCGAGGATATGGCGTAGTACCGGACGCAGTTGGTCCTGCAACTGGCTGGAGGGCGGCGCCGCTTCGGTCGAGCGGGCCAGAGTTTGCACCGCACTGACGTAATCCACTTCCTTTGTAATCAGGTCATCCCATTCGCCGTCTGCGGCCAGGCGCAGCATTCCATGGCTGAGATCGAGTAACTGCTGGTAAACGGTAATCAGATGCGGTGCGTTATTCATTAAACGGCGTCCTGAAGGTGTTGAGGTTGTGCGACTTCTTTCCAGGCGTCAGCGATATTACGCAGAAGACCTTCGACTTCTTCGATGGCTTCTACATCATTACGCAGGTTTGCCTGCAGCAGACGGCGGACCATATAGGCGTAGAGCCCCACCAGATTATCGGTGAGCTCATCGCCTCTCCCTTCCACCAGACCCTGCTTAAGTCCGTTTTCGATGATGTTGATCGCTTTCGACAGCGATGAACCTTTGCCTTCAATATTGCCATCCTGCAAAAACAGGCGGGCACGTACCAGCGCGCTGAGCGCGCCGTCAAACAGCATGGAGACCAGCTGCTGCTGGTTGGCGCTCATGACAGCGCTCTCCACACCAATTTTTGCATAGGCTTTAGTGCCATTTGCGCTGTACATGATCACTCCTTATTACGATGAGCTGCTGGAGCTAGAGCTGCTTGATGACTCGAACTGTTGTGTCAGATAGCTACTGGTTTGGTTCAGCGAGCTCATCAAAACGTCGAGCTGAGTAAATTGCGTTTTGTAGCGCGCCACCATGTTATCAATGCGAGTGCTCATTTCGTTGTACTGGTCGGTCAGCTGGTTCAGCGTCTTACTGACGCCATCGGTAGCCGCCTGCACAATACCGGTGCTTGACAGCCAGCCGGTCAGATTAGTCGCAATGGTGGTGGTGATACCGGTGGTCTTACCGTCACCGACAATCATCTCTTTCACGCCATCCGCATCGCTGCTTAGTGCGGTTTCTAACTTGTCTGAATCCAGTTCCAGTGAACCGGTGGTCGGGTCAGTGGTGATACCAATCTGCGCCAGGGTTTTATAGGTAGAAGAGCTTTGCGCATTAGTCAGCATGCTTTTCAGCTGAGTCTGGATGGTACGCAGCGTGCTGTCGCCAACTAAAGCACCGTTGCTGGAATCCTGAGAGTCAGCACCGACATCCACCGCGGTGTATTTGGTCAGGGTATTGAACTGATCCAACAGGGTGTTGTAGGCATCGGTCCAGGTCTTGATGGCACTTTCAGCTTTCGACGTGTCTTTGGTGATGGTCAGCGTCTGGTTACCGCTGGTGGTGTCATTGAGATTGAGAGTGATGCCTTCCAGCGCATCGCTGATGGTATTGCTGCTGTTCTCAATCTCGACATTGTTCACTGTCAGTTTGGCATTTTGCGCAGTGACGCTTTCGGTCATTGCGTTGCTGCTGGCGGTTGAGTCGTAACCCACGATGCCCTGCAGGGTATCGTCGCCGGTGACCTTAATTGAACTTACTGCGTTATCACTGCCAGTTTCACTTGAAGTCAGTGATAAACGGTAGCTGCCATCGCCCACTTTGATAATGGTGGCTGAGACGCCCGCATCAGCGCTGTTGATCGCATCGCGCATACCAGTCAGCGAGGTTTGATCGCTGGTCAGGGTGATGTCTTTGCTGGTGCCATCCTTCAGCGTGATGCTCAAGGTGCGGCTGCTGGCAGAACTGTCACCCAATGCGGTGGTGTTGCTGGTTTGTACCGCTGAAGTCAGGGTCTGTGCCTGTGCCAGCTGCGAAACGCTAATAGTGTATTTACCGGCAACGACAGTGCCAGATGTTGTTGCACTGAAAGCGCTTGAGCTGCTAGAGGCAGACGTAGCTGAGAATAAATCGGCACTGTTTAACGCGGTATTGGCTGTCTGGAACGTGGACAGAGAGCTTTTCAGCGTCGCGTACGCACTCAGCTTAGCGGTATACGCCGTTTGCTGAGTAGAGATAGGGGTTAGAGACGCTTTCTCAGCTGTAGTCAGGTTATCCAGAATAGTACTTAAGTCGAGTCCTGAACCGATACCGAGGGTAGAGATACTAGCCATGTTGTTTCCTTTTATACCGACACGGAGAGTGAATACCGGGGTTATCGGCTCTTAATAGGCAAAGTTTAAAATTATTTACCTGCGAGTGATAAAGCGAATAAGGCATATAGAGAAGGGTAATTCCAACGCTAGAAAAGTATTGGGTTTGCACTAAAGATGTGCGAGGTGAGGGCGATAAAGATAAGCGTGACAGGTTGAAGAGAAAAATTTCGCCTGGTACTAAAAAATCTCTAAAGGTTGTTTAAGCACAGACGATAACAACTTTGACGGCGCTGAAGCCGGCGGGTTGAAGCCCAAACCATAACCAAAGACTTGATTAATAGGAACTTAAACCATGGCTCAAGTAATTAACACCAACAGCCTCTCGCTGATCACCCAGAACAACATCAACAAGAACCAGTCTGCTCTGTCTACTTCTATCGAGCGTCTGTCTTCTGGTCTTCGTATCAACAGCGCTAAAGATGACGCTGCTGGTCAGGCAATTGCTAACCGCTTCACCTCTAACATCAACGGCCTGACTCAGGCTGCTCGTAACGCCAACGACGGTATCTCTGCTGCGCAGACGACTGAAGGCGCACTGTCAGAAATCAACAACAACTTACAGCGTGTTCGTGAACTGACTGTACAGGCACAGAACGGCACCAACTCTGATTCTGACCTGTCTTCAATCCAGGACGAAATCAAATCACGTCTGGACGAAATTGACCGTGTATCTGGTCAGACTCAGTTCAACGGCGTGAATGTACTGGCTAAAGACGGCACCATGAAAATCCAGGTGGGTTCAAATGATGGCGAAACCATCTCTATCGACCTGCAGAAAATTGACTCTACTACTCTGGGCCTGAAAGGCTTCTCAGTAGATGGCAACGCTCTGAAACTGAGCGACACCATCACTAAAGTGGGTGATGCTTCAACGGGTTCAATGGCTAACGTTGACCTGTCTGCTGTTGCAACTGACTTGGGTGTGGATGCAAGCGGCCTGTCACTGCACTCAGTGTTGGATGCAAGCGGCGCAGCAACCTCTACTTACGTTGTTTCTTCAGGCGATGACAACTACGCAGTATCTGTAGGTTCAGGCGGCGCAGTTACCCTGAACAAAACTGAAGTTGATTATACTGACAGCGAAAATGGTGTTACCAGTGGTGTGATGACCGGTATTGCCATCAAAGTTGGTGCTGATGCCAGCGGCAACGCAGTCGGCTTCGTGACTGTGCAGGGTAAAAACTACAATGCGGATACCGGTGCACTGGCTAACAGCGGTGACACAGCTAACAGCGGCACCAGCAGCGACGTGGGCGATATCTCTAGCAGCGCCAACGCCAATGTGTATAGCGGCGCTTCAACTAATGACCCATTAGCGCTGTTGGATAAAGCTATCGCGTCTGTTGATAAATTCCGTTCAAGCCTGGGTGCGGTACAGAACCGTCTGGATTCTGCTATCACCAACCTGAACAACACCACCACTAACCTGTCTGAAGCACAGTCTCGTATTCAGGATGCTGACTACGCAACTGAAGTTTCAAACATGTCTAAAGCGCAGATCATCCAGCAGGCGGGTAACTCAGTGTTGGCTAAAGCTAACCAGGTTCCACAGCAGGTTCTGTCTCTGCTGCAGGGCTAATAAGCCTTACAACCCCTTAAAAGTTTCATTTTACGCAACCCTTCTGACCCCTGGTCAGAAGGGTTTTTTTATGGGTATGAATACCCCAAATTTGCTTGCTTGATTGGCCGATTGATTCCGCTACAGCTTTATATTATGGGCAAAACTGTATTGACCTGTCGCCATGAGCAGCTGACAGGTACCCTGGGAGACAGATAGGTTATGACGCAAAATGCATTAGTCACCATTATTATTAATGCCCAAATACCAACGTGGTTTGCCGAGGCGTTAGACAGTGCTCTGGCACAAGATTATCCATCCTGCGAGATCATCATCGCAGACTGTAGTGGTGATAAATATATCACTGAGTTGTTACAGCCCTATCTGGCCCAGCCTGGGTTTACCCTGCGCCATATAACCTATGACGTTGATTACCCTAAGTTATATGAAGAGGTGATCGCTGCGGCTGAGGGCACCTATATTAAGTTCATGACCGATGCTGAGCGTCTGGCACCGAACTGCGTTAGCCAATTAGTCGCCACCATGGAGGCGCATTTTGATTGTGTGGTGGCCGCCGCTAAACGTGAACGTATTAATGCGCTCGGCGTCCCGCTGCCTGATCTGATCGCCACAGCTGCGTTTACCCGTGAGCCGTCGATGATCAATGGGCTAGACTTCTTGCGTTATCAAACCACGCTGCATTTTAACCTGATTGGTGAGTTGACGGCTGCACTGTTTCGGCGTGAAGACCTGCTGGCAATCCACAGTGAAGAACAGCCATTGACCCATCTTAATGGTGAAGAGATGCCAGGGGTGCAGTCGCTGGTGATCTACAGCAAATTGCTGGCGAAAGGCCATTTGGCTTATCACCCGCTGGCATTATGCTCAATCCGCGTTTCCGATGTTTATACGCAACCTCAGCAACATGAGGGACGTGAACACATTATTGTCAAACGTGAAGCCGTATTTGATGCGCTACGCTGCAAAGAGTGGTATTCGCAGCAGCAAGGGGCGTTAAATATGGTAAATATTGCCCCGTTAGAGGAGCCGAATAATTTAACCCGGCAAAATTTGAGTGCCATTCAGCACAGCAACCTCAATCTTAACGCATTACAACACTGGCAGGGTGCGCGTAAATTATTACCCTTCCAGCAGGATTATCTGCAAAGTCAGCTACCAGAAAATGGCGAGTTTACCAGCCTGGCGGTAGTGATCACCGCCTGGGCGGGGCAAGAAGATAAACTAGCCAAAACCCTTGCCTCTTTGCCTGCCAGCCAAGGGCCATTGCAAATTCACCCGCTGGTGATTGGCAATGCACAGGGAGCGCATTACCAGACAAATACGCCGGTTGAACGTATTGCCGTCATTAATCATCTGACTCAAGAGCATCACCCTAATTGGTTCATGTATGTCGAAGCCGGCACTGAATTCCAGTCTTCTGGAGTCATCGCATTAGCCGCCAGTTTGTTTAATGCCGGTGAAGTGCTGGCACTGTATGCCGATGAGTTTTTCTACATTGATGGCCAACCTAACGGCACTGCATTCCGCCCGGACTTCAACCTTGACCTGTTATTTAGCTCGCCTAAAACCATGTCCCAGCATTGGTTGTATCGCCGTGAGCTGTTATTGGCCGCTGAAGGACTGGATGCAGCATATCCCGCAGCTGCGGAACTGGATTTAATCGTTAAATTGATTGAATCGCAGGGATTTGGTGTCATTGGACATTTAAGTGAACCGCTATTACTGGCACCACTGCGTGGGCGCACAGCAACTGAAGATGTCGCTATCATTGAGCGACATTTGCAGCATCGTGGTTATCCCAATGCCCAAATAGCACTCGACAACTATTACAACTATCGCTTGCGTTACGAGCATGGCGTGCAGCCTAAGGTCACCCTGGCGATTCTGGCAAACTGGCATCTGCCATCGTTGCTGAGTTGCGTGACGACAGTGTTAGAAAAAACCAGTTATCACCATTATGAAATCGTCATTGTGGTGGATAACCAAACTTCACCAGAGCGTGAAAGCTGGTTACAAGGCATCAGTGCGATTGATGAGCAACGCATCCGCGTCGTGCAATATGATGGTGAGTGGCAGCAAGCGGAAATGGCAAACCTCGCCGCAGCTCATGCGAAGGGTGATTACCTTGCGCTACTCCATTGCGAGCTGGCAGTAACTGACGGTGAATGGCTCAGCAATCTGCTCAACCATGCGCAGCGGCCTGAAGTGGCGATTGTGGGTGGTAAGCAATTAATGGCGGGCAATAAAGTCCGTCATGCAGGCTACCTGCTTGGAGTTAATGGCGCTGCCAGCGATGCGTTCCGCGGAATGGACGATGCTCAACCAAGCTATTTGGGCCGATTGCATACCGACCAAAACTACAGCGCGGTGTCCGGCGATTTTATGCTGGTAAGAAAAGCCGTGTTTGATGAGTTGGGTGGCTTCGACAAAAGCATGACGTTGTTTGCTGATGTGGATTTTTGCCTGCGCGTGCGTGAAGTCGGCTATATGACCGTCTGGACGCCATATGCGCGTATTCTGCGCCCGGCCGCCCGGCAGAACCCGTTCCAGGGCGCAAGCGTACACAACACGGGTCGTTTGAAACAAATTGAAGAAGACAAAATCTTCACCCGCTGGATGCCGATTGTCGCGCACGATCCTGCGTTTAACGCTAATTTGTCATTGAAGAGCCGTCATTTCGATGTCAATAAACACAGCAACTTAAGCTGGCGCCCGGTTGAGCGTCCAGGATTGCCAGTGATAATGGCACACAATGCTGATGTTGCGGGTTGCGGATATTACCGTGTCATCACGCCATTAGAGGCGATGCAGGCCGAGGGTATTGCTGAAGGAAAGACCAGCATCCAGTTACTTAGCCACAGTGAACTGGGTCAATACAAGCCAGACACCTTATTGATTCAGCGTCGCTATTCACCAGCATTCCAGCAGTGGATCGAGCGAGCTGGTCGTTTAAGCGATGTGTATAAAGTATTTGAACTCGATGACTACATCTTAAACGTGCCGATGAAGCACTATCGACGCGGGGATTTCCGCCAGGAAATCGCCGGTCAACTCAGAAAAACATTGAGTTATTTCGACCGCTTTGTGGTCTCCACGCACCCTCTGGCGGAAGCCTTGGGTGATATGCATGACGACATCGTGGTGATGCCAAATCGCCTGCCTGTCAACTGGTGGGGTAATCTGCATAGCCTACGTAATCAAGGGAAGAAACCGCGCATTGGCTGGGCGGGAGGCGCGAGCCATACCGGTGACCTGGAAATGATCGTGGATATTGTCAAAGAGTTTTCCGGTGAGGTTGAATGGGTATTCTTTGGCATGTGCCCTAGGAAATTGAGACCTTATATTGATGAATTGCACTGTGGTGTAGATATCACGCTTTATCCGGCAAAACTGGCGTCGCTGAATCTCGATCTGGCGCTGGCACCGGTTGAAGACAACCTGTTTAACAGTTGCAAAAGTAATCTGCGCCTTATGGAATACGGAGCCTGTGGCATCCCGGTGATTTGCAGTGATGTGGAGTGCTATCGCAACACCACCTTGCCAGTGACGCGCGTGAAAAACCGCTTTAAAGACTGGGTAGATGCGATCCGCATGCATCTCGAAGATAGCGCGCACAGTGAACGTACGGGTCTGGCCTTGCAGGCTGAATTGCGTCGTGACTGGATGTTGACCGGTGACAATTTGCACCAATGGGTAAACGTCTGGACCGGTAAATAAATACGGCAGAATAAACAGGGCCAGCACGGATGCTGGCCCTGTTAGCTGTAGTCAATTTACCCATACTAAATCAAATTCCCTCCCACCCAACAGGGTGATTTCCCCCAGCACCCTATAACCCCAAAAAAGTAACCAACCTGTTACAGTCCCACCTAAAAATGCCGATAACTACCCCAGAATCATTCCCATTTTTTGCACGACTTTTTTCTGTTTCTGGGGTGTCTATGCGCTTCAATTATGACTTGTTACCGGGTGAGCTACTGACCTTCGAAGAGATCGCGTTGCGCTATGCGCAGCAGCATCCTGATGAGAAAGAACTCACCGCCCGCGGGTTGCTGAGCCCGTCGACCAGCTTTCGCAATTTGGTGATCCGCGCGGTGTTCGCGCAGGAAGAGATCAACAGTCCGTTAGAGGATCTGCTGTTCGTCTCTGACGATAACGAGCGCAAAAACTATCTGCGCCGTTTTGAGCACTATCTTAAAAGCCAACAAGCTTTCCTTTATTTCCGCCGTAACGATGAAATAAAGAAGGAAGGGCGCTGGAAGGTGGTGGGTGAAACTCAGGTTTACGCCATGCTGGATCCGAATTCGGCAGAAGCGCAGAACCTGCTCACCAGTCGGGGCTTCAAGCTGGTGTTGATGCGACAGACGGAAGAGGAGGAGTACTGGCAGCTGTTTGATCCCCATGCGCACCCTTGCTTCCCGCTGTCGCGCAAAATTCAGTTTCTGGTGGTGCTGAGTACGCCGCAGCATAAAGTGCCGACGGCGGTGATGCCAGGCGCAGAAGTCGGGCGGCGCGTAAAGGCGAAAGTGTTCCAGCGTGCCAGCCAGGCAGAGTTTAATTCAGCCGTTAAAGCGCGCTATGGCGCCTGTATTATCACCGGCACGCAGCTTACGGAACGTCACAGCTGGCCGTGGGTGGAGGCCTGCTATATCGATACACAGGAAAATGAAGAAGGTTTTCTCGCCGATAACAGCGTCGATAACGGTTTATTCCTGCGCAGCGACTTACAGCGCCTGTTTATCAATAAAATGATAAGCATTAACGCGGAAACCGGACAGGTGCTGTTTAATCCAGCGCTCGAAACTGAAGCGCCGATAAGCGATTTTTATCAGACACTTGAGGGCAAAACCTGTGCTCTGTGGGACGCCGTGCCGCCTGGCACGCGGCTAAGGCTGAAAAACCTGCGCTAAAGAAACCACCGATGGCGGTGCTTTCCACCGCCATCCATAACAAATTTGAAATAACCTCGCTTTTGCCCGCCTATTCTGCCAATCGAAACCCCTACAGAATTGGATAATCATGCCGATAACTTTATTAACGCAGGGTAGTCACCGTGAACGATCTCTATACGCCCGAAGGCGTGATGGATAAACATTCGCTCTGGCAGCGCTACGTTCCTCTGGTGCGACACGAAGCGTTGCGCTTGCAGGTACGTCTGCCAGCCAGCGTTGAGCTTGACGATCTGCTGCAGGCCGGTGGCATTGGTTTATTAAATGCCGTGGAGCGCTACGACGCGCTGCAAGGCACCGCCTTTACCACTTATGCCGTGCAGCGTATCCGGGGCGCAATGCTGGATGAACTGCGCAGCCGCGACTGGGCACCTCGCAGCGTGCGTCGTAATGCGCGCGAAGTGGCCGGTGCGATGCATCAGGTAGAACAAGCGTTGGGGCGCTCGGCTACTGAGCAGGAAGTGGCTGAACAGTTGAATGTTTCGCTGGAAGAGTATCGGCAGATTCTGCTCGATACCAATAACAGCCAACTCTTCTCCTACGACGAGTATCGGGAAGAACACGGTGACAGCGCGGAGCTGGTGACGGATGGGCATGAAGAAGCCAACCCGCTTCATCAGTTAATGGAAGGAAGCCTGCGTGATCGCGTGATTGAAGCCATCGAGGCATTGCCCGATCGTGAAAAATTAGTGCTCACACTGTACTACCAGGAAGAACTGAACCTGAAAGAGATTGGCGCAGTGCTGGAAGTGGGGGAATCCCGCGTCAGTCAACTGCACAGTCAGGCGATTAAACGCCTGCGTGCCCGGTTAGCGGGGGCGCGCTGACAGACTCAGTACCTGGCATCGAAAAAATAAAAATACCGGGGACTCAGCAATGGGAGCCAAAGCCAAAGCCAGACCTTTAAGTCGTTATCTTAAAGACTATAAACACAGCCAAAGCAACTGTTCACATTGTGGCAAAGTTTTAGATCGTATGGCGTTAGTGTTTCGTGGACAGATCATCAATAAAGAGGCCATCGCGCGGATGGACCAGATGATTGATGACCAGGTATGGATGAAACTCCAGCCGGAACTGACCGCGTTATGTCGTTTCTGCAGCGATATTTTTTGTAATACCCATCCTAATTACTTCGACATTATGGCGTTCAAACAGTATCTGTTTGAGCAGACCGAGATGAGTCACAGCACCATTCGCGAGTATGTGGTGCGGCTGCGTCGTCTTGATGACATGCTGAAAGCGAAAAATTTCCCGGCCGACAGATTACGGGGCAACAGCTGGCATGAATGTCTGGAAAACGATTTGCCGGATGCGGGTAACAACAATTACCGCATCGCACTGCGTAAATATGACCAGTTTTTAGGCTGGCAGCAGGGCTGATTGTGATCCTGCCCTTGTTGTTGCTGAGCATAGCAGCAACAGGGGCCGCACTCGCAGAATTCCGGGTGCGACTTTTCTCATCTTCTGCAACACTGTATGGATAATTGCACATTGCCCGAATGGAGGCTGCATTGTCTTTACATCTCTTGCACCAGTTCCCACGTCTTGAATTACTCGGTGCACCTACGCCGCTTGAGCATCTGCCACGGCTTTCTGATTATCTCGGTCGCGATATCTTTATCAAGCGCGATGACTTCACGCCTGTGGCGATGGGCGGCAACAAACTGCGCAAACTCGAATTCCTGGCGGCCGATGCGCTGCGCGAGGGCGCGGATGTTCTGCTGACGGCGGGCGCGATTCAATCCAACCATGTGCGCCAGACGGCGGCGGTGGCGGCGCGTCTTGGCCTTAAGTGTGTGGCGCTGCTGGAAAATCCGATTGGCACCACCTCAGAAAACTATCTCACCAACGGCAATCGCCTGATGCTCGACCTGATGGACGTCGAGGTGGTGCTGGTCGATGCGTTGCACAATCCCACTGAACAGCTGGCCGAACAGGCTGAACGTCTCGAAGCCCAGGGTTTCCGTCCTTATATCGTGCCGGTTGGCGGTTCCAACGCACTGGGCGCGCTCGGCTACGTGGAGTGTGCGCAGGAGATCGCCCATCAAAGCGAAGGCGTGGTGGATTTCGCCGCGGTGGTGGTGGCATCGGGCAGCGCCGGCACCCATGCAGGTTTAGCGGTGGGGCTGGAGCAGTTGCTGCCCAATACCGAGCTGGTCGGCGTGACGGTTTCACGAAAAGTCGACGCGCAGTTGCCGGTGGTAGAGCGCATCCGCAGCGCGCTGGCTGAACAGCTGGAAGTGCAGACGCACGCGCCGATCACGCTTTGGGATGACTATTTCGCGCCGCGTTACGGTGAACCTAATGATGAAGGCATGGAAGCGGTGAAACTGCTGGCGCGTCTTGAAGGCATCATGCTGGACCCGGTCTACACCGGTAAAGCGATGGCCGGATTGATTGATGGCATTGCGCAGAATCGCTTCCGTCGTGAAGGGCCGCTGCTGTTTATTCATACTGGCGGCGCGCCTGCGTTATTTGCTTATCATCCTTCGGTCTAAGGCTAAGATAAAAAAGGTTTATAATCCGGCAGCTGTTGTTCTGGCCTGAAATGGGCCTGAATGCAGCGCCAATAACGAAAAGGCGGCAAACCCCGGTTTCGCTGCCTCATAGCACACAACACATCACAATAAATGGGGTAAACATGGCTTTCTCTCCAATTCGTCGCCAACTGGTGATGGGCATGATGGCGGTCGCGCTGGTCGCGGGCGTTAACGTCAAAACGTTCGCCGCAGAAGATCTGCTGGCACAGGTGAAGAGTAAAGGTGAGCTGCGCGTGGGTCTGGAAGGCACCTATCCGCCGTTCAGTTTCCAGGATGAGAGCGGCAAGCTGACCGGTTTCGAAGTGGAGTTCGCGCAAGAGCTGGCGCAACACCTTGGCGTCAAAGCGGATCTGAAACCGACCAAGTGGGATGGCATGCTGGCGGCACTGGATTCTAAGCGTATCGACGTGGTGATCAATCAGGTAACGATTTCACCTGAGCGTAAGAAGAAGTATGACTTCTCCACGCCATACACCATCTCTGGCGTTCAGGCGCTGACGATGAAGAAAAATGCCGGCAGCATCACCAAGCCAGAGGACCTTTCTGGTAAGAAAGTCGGTGTCGGCCTTGGCTCGAACTACGAACAGTGGCTGCGTGACAACGTCAAAGGGGTCGATATCCGTACCTATGATGATGACCCAACCAAATACCAGGATCTGCGTTCAGGCCGTGTTGATGCCATTCTGGTGGACCGTTTAGCGGCGCTGGATCTGGTGAAGAAAACCGGCGATACCATGGCGGTAGCGGGCCCGGCCTTCTCCCGTCTGGAATCTGGCGTGGCGCTGCGTAAAGGCAATGACGACCTGCTGAAAGCCATTGATGCAGCGATTGCTGATATGCAGAAAGATGGCTCGCTGAGCAAACTCTCTGAGAAATGGTTCGGCGCGGACGTCACTAAATAATGCAGGAAAGCTTACAACTGGTGCTGGATTCAGCACCATTCTTACTCAAAGGCGCGCTGTTCACGCTGCAGCTGAGTATCGGCGGGATGTTCTTCGGTCTGGTACTCGGCTTTGTGTTGGCGTTAATGCGCCTGTCACATTTCTGGCCAGTAAACTGGCTGGCGCGTATCTATGTGTCGATTTTCCGTGGCACGCCGCTGATCGCCCAGCTGTTTATGATCTACTACGGCTTGCCGCAGTTCGGTATCGAGCTGGATCCTATCCCATCAGCGATGATCGGTTTGTCACTCAATACCGCCGCTTACGCCTCTGAATCACTGCGTGGTGCGATTGCTGCCATTGAACGTGGACAGTGGGAAGCAGCGGCCAGTATCGGCATGACGCCATGGCAAACCTTGCGCCGTGTGATCCTGCCGCAAGCAGCGCGCACTGCTTTGCCCCCGCTGGGTAACAGCTTTATCAGCCTGGTGAAAGACACCTCGCTGGCGGCCACCATTCAGGTGCCCGAGCTGTTCCGTCAGGCGCAATTGATTACCTCACGTACGCTGGAAGTGTTCACCATGTATCTGGCTGCCTCGCTGATTTACTGGGTCATGGCGACGGTGCTGTCGGCATTGCAAAATCGCCTGGAAGCGCATGTGAATCGACAGGATCGGGAGGCAAAATGAGTGCGATTGAAGTACGTCAGCTGGTCAAGCAGTTCCACGGCCAGACCGTGTTGCACGGTATCGATCTGGATGTGGCTCCGGGCGAAGTGGTGGCGATTATCGGACCAAGCGGTTCGGGGAAAACCACCTTGCTACGCAGTATCAATCTGCTGGAAGTGCCCGATAGCGGTCGCGTCACGGTGGGTAATATCACCATTGATGCCAGTATCGGGTTTAATAAGCAGAAAGAGCAGGTTCGCCGTTTGCGTCAGCAGGTGGGTTTCGTGTTCCAGAACTTCAATTTGTTTCCGCATCGTTCAGTGCTGGAGAATATCATTGAAGGGCCGGTGATCGTGAAAGGTGAACCGAAAGCGGAAGCCATTGCCCGCGCCCGCAGCTTACTGGAAAAGGTCGGTCTGCACGGCAAAGAGGAGAGTTTTCCGCGTCGTCTGTCCGGTGGACAGCAGCAGCGTGTTGCGATTGCGCGTGCGCTGGCGATGCGTCCGGAAGTGATTCTGTTTGATGAGCCGACTTCGGCGCTGGACCCGGAACTGGTGGGGGAAGTGCTGAATACCATTCGCGCGCTGGCGCAGGAGAAACGCACCATGGTGATCGTCACGCATGAGATGAGTTTTGCGCGTGACGTGGCCGATCGAGCGATCTTTATGGATCAGGGCCGTATCGTGGAGCAGGGCGCAGCGAAAGAGCTGTTCAGCCATCCGCAGCAGGCACGTACCCGGCAATTTCTTGACAAGTTTCTTAACCAATAGTCTCAAGCGTCGTCTGGATCTGACGGCGCTTTCTCTTCTCCTGTCTTAATTACCCCTCTCAGTTTCCTCTGAAAATCGTCAAAAAACGTTTATTTAACTATCTAAAAAATATGACTTTATTGTCTTAGAAATTTGTCAGGCAAGGGGCGAGATGATTTTTAAGACGGCTCTGGTTGAGACATCTTTGTAAATATAAATAATTCTTTACAAATTCATGGCGCAATCAGGATCATAAAATGAGCAATGCCAGAAATGAAGTCCTCTGGATCAACACGCTAAAAGGGGCCTGCATCTTACTCGTGGTGTTGCACCACTCGATCATCACCACTTTCGCTCCCTCCCTGCATCACCTCACGGCCGGCATAGTGCCTGCGCACTGGTGGGTGACTTTCAATACCTATCTTTCTCCGCTGCGTATGCCCGCCTTTTTCTTTGTCTCGGGCCTGCTGGCGGCCAGTTCGATCGTCAAGAAGAGCTGGAAAGAGGTGTTCACCAAGAAGTTCAGCAATATCGTGTATCTCTATTTGCTGTGGGGAGTGATTCAGTGGCTGAGCATTCACTATATCTCCACGCACCTCGGTGAGCGGCTATCCAGCACCAAAAACGCTGCCTATGCCGACACGCCGTTTGAGTTCCTTAAACTGCTGCTGACCTCCATGACCAGCCTGTGGTATCTGTACGCGCTGGCGGGTTTCTTTCTGTTCACCAAGCTGTTCCATCGCCAGAAAATGGCGCTGATGGCACTGGCGATTGTCGCGACCTACGCTGCGCAGTTTAGCCTGATCCCCGGTTGGGGGCCGGCCAGCGTGGCGCAAAACTATCTCTACTTCCTGCTCGGCGTATTCTTCAGCCAGTCTCTGATTGAGATTAGCCAGCTTAAGCGCCAACACTGGCTGCTGCTGGCAGGCATCGCGGTGATTGGCGTGGTGCATCATGTGGGGGGGATCTATAAAAATCCGTTCTACAGTCTGTTGACCATCGTGTTTGGTATCGTTGTGTGCCGTTTCCTCAATGAGCGCCTGAACATGGCGTGGCTGAACTGGATTGGCCGTAACACGCTGCAGATTTATGTCCTGCACCGCATCTTCATTGAGTTGCTGGGACTGAGCGCGATTGCCCTGGCGCTGCATTACGGCTGGTTTGGTCATGCGGCCTTCAGTTGGGCATGGGCGCTGCTGATGCCGATAACGGGCGTGGCGCTCTGCGTGACGATCTCCCTGGCGGTGTGGTCACTGCTGAATCGCGGTCCAGGCAGAATGTTATTCCTCTATCCGCGACTGTTGCGAAAACCCGTGCCAGAGACAAAAGCGGCACCGCTGCAATAATCAAATAGGGCCAGTTTGCTGGCCCTAATTATTTCCGCTTAGCACAATATTAATATCCGCGTTTATCCATCTGCCACATTTCATAATTATCCGAATAAAATTTGATTTTAATTTGGTTTGTTTGTGGTGGATTGCTCTTAATTTCCCTGTATTAATTGCTAACCTTATTTCTCTCGCCATACCCTTAGTGACTCTATTATGGGAAGATATTGTTAGCCTGCTTAGCATTTGATTAATGTCTGGAACTGTAAAGTATTGTTATATCAGGGCCAGTAAAAAACTTTTAGGACTTTCGCTAGAGTCATCCCCCGCCAGCTTGTTTAATAATCGTTGAATAACCAGAAATGCATCATTGTTTATTTCCTCATACTTCTTCTTAAAGACCTACACAGCAGCGGGAGTTAATCATATGAATAACGCCAGGAAAGAAGATATTGCATGGGTCAATACCCTGAAAGGGGCCTGCATATTGCTGGTGGTGTTGTACCACACCGTATTACCCGGATTTGAAGGAACGGTGAAATTATTGACGGCGGGTTGGATACCGGCAGAAATATGGGTGCAGTTTAATACCGTTTTATCTCCGCTGCGTATGCCAGCCTTTTTCTTTGTTTCGGGCTTGCTGGCAACCAACGGGATTCTTAATCGTCCGTGGAAGCAGGTATTTACCAGTCGTATTACCAATCTGTTCTATCTCTATATTTTATGGGGCTTTATTCAGTGGTGGTCGATTGTGGGTATCTCGACAGAGATTACCGGCCAGCGTATCTCACACAATCTGAATGCCGCCTATGCGGGTTCACTGTTTGAGTTCCTGAAGCTGACGTTTATGGCGATGAGCACCTCGTGGTATCTGTACGGACTGGCACTGTATTTCCTGTGTGCGAAGATCTTCCACAAACAGAAAGTGGCGTTGCTGGTGGTTGCGATTGCGCTTAACTACCTGGCGGTGGAGAAGATCATTCCATACTGGGGACCGCAAAGCGTGGCGCAGTACTTCCTGTTCTTCCTGCTGGGCGCGTTCTGGAGCCCGCTGATGCTGCGTATGAGCGAATGGCGTCGTGAAAATCTCGTGCCATGGGCGCTGCTGGCGGCGGTCTCAGGGATTCACATTATCTTCGGTCTGGATAAGAGCCTGTTCCTGTGCATCATCGCGGTGCTGACGAGTGTGGCGGCCTGCCGCTGGCTCAACGCGCACTTTAAGATGACGTACTTTAACTGGATTGGCCGTAACACCCTGCAAATCTACGTGATTCATCGCATTTTCATCGAGTATTTTGGCATGTCAGCGATTCTGTTCGCTCAACGCCATCATCTATTTGACTATGCCTGGTTCTCCATATTGTGGGCGTGTTTCTATCCGGTTGCGATTGTGGGGATTTGCTCGCTGCTGTCGGTGGCGGTGTGGTCTGTCACCAATCGCGGGTTGGGGCAGTCGCTGTTTGTCTTCCCGACCTTGATTGGCATGAAGCGCAACAAGTCTGCGGCGTAAATACAGAGCGTCAAAAAACAACGCCGCAACGAATGGATAAATTCGTCGCGGCGCGTCATGGAAAAGGGCCCGTTTGGGCCCTTATCTTTTTAACCAATGGTCATCAAACTGGCATTACCACCCGCTGCGGCGGTATTCACGCTCAGTGAGCGCTCTATCAACAGACGTTCCAGCAGCAGATTGGTTTCACCACGCGCGAAGCCCTGCACCGAAACAATCGCACCGTCCCGCGCGGCAACCTGCTCGCACAGCACGCGCAATTGATCCGCATCCCCGTGATAGATCACCGCATCAAACCCGGCTGCCAGCACATCTTTCACCAGCACCACGTGTTTTTGTACGGCCGCAGGCAGAGATTTGCGCAGCGCGCGATGCAACTCATCATCCTGCCACAGCGCCTGACTGCCCACGCTGGTCACTGCTGCCAGTTGCGTCAGTGCATCCTGCTCGTTATCCGCAATGCAAAGGACGTGATCGCGCGGCAGAAGCGTGAAGGTGTTACGTTCACCGGTTGGACCCGGCAGCAGTCGCACCGTACCCGCCTGCGCCAACTCGTCATACCGCTGACAGAGTGCCAGCAGCTCAGGTTTATCCTGCGCCCAGCTCTGCAATGCCTGGTGCGCGCTCATCAGCTCAGCACGCACGGAACTGTCAACTGGACGCTCGGCATCCTGACGATCGAAGGTCTTACGCAGTGCATTGTCCGGGCGGTTTGCCAGCAGGCGATAGAGATACAAAGGACCGCCGGCTTTTGGACCGGTGCCCGATAAACCTTCACCACCAAAGGGCTGCACGCCGACAACCGCGCCGACCATATTGCGGTTCACATACAGGTTACCGACCTTCGCACCTGCCGTGACCTGTGCGATGGTTTCATCGATACGCGTATGCACACCCAGCGTCAGACCGTAACCAGAGGCGTTAATCTGATCGATCAGCTGTGGCAGGTTGTTACGCGCATAACGCACCACGTGCAGCACCGGGCCGAACACTTCTTTATCCAGATCGCTGACCTGATCCAGCTCGATTAGGGTTGGTTTGATAAAGGTGCCGCTGGTCCACTCTTTGCTGTCTTGCGGATTGTCCTGCGCCGCCTGATACACGGTGAAACCTTTATTGCGCATCGCCTGAATATGGCGCTCGATGTTGTCTTTGGCTTCGGCATCGATCACCGGGCCGATATCCGTTGAGAGACGTTCCGGATTACCCATGCGGCATTCCGCCATCGCGCCACGCAGCATTTTCAGGGTGTGATCGGCGACATCATCTTGTACGCACAGCAGACGCAGCGCCGAGCAACGTTGTCCGGCGCTGTCGAAGGCGGAGGCAACGATATCGATCACCACCTGCTCAGTCAGCGCCGAGGAATCCACGATCATGGCGTTCATGCCGCCGGTTTCAGCAATCAGCGGCGTTGGGCGACCTTGCGGATCGAGACGACCCGCCAGATTGCGTTGCAGCAGCGTCGCAACGGCGGTGGAACCGGTGAACATCACACCGCGTACTCGCTCGTCACCCGTTAACTGTGCACCGACAGTCTCGCCCTGGCCGGGCAGCAGTTGCAGCACGCCTGACGGCACGCCCGCATCCAGCATGATCTGTACCGCCTGTGTGGCAATCAGCGGCGTCTGCTCAGCGGGTTTTGCCAGCACGCTGTTACCGGCTGCCAGTGCTGCAGCAATCTGACCGGTGAAGATCGCCAGCGGGAAGTTCCACGGGCTGATGCACACCACCGGGCCGAGCGGACGATGGGTTTCGTTATCGAAATCATCACGCACCATACCGGCGTAGTAATAGAGGAAATCGACCGCTTCGCGCACTTCGGCAATGGCGTTGTTGTAGGTCTTACCTGCTTCACGCACCAGCAGGCCAATCAGCTGTTGCATCTGGCCTTCCATCGCTTCGGCAGCGCGCTCCAGAATCGCAGCGCGTTCTTGTGGCGGGGTGGCAAACCAGATTGGACCGGCATTCACTGCGGCATCCAGCGCTTCCGAGACTTCTGCTTCGCTGGCTTCGCGCACGCTGCCCACCACATCGGCTGGTGCAGAAGGGTTGAGTACCGGACGGCTCACGCCGTCACCCAGCTCACCCTCGACCAACGGCTGGGCAACCCATGGCTGACTGGCGCTATTAAGCAGGGCGCTGGAGAGTGACGCCAGACGATGTTCGTTCGCCAAATCCAGACCGGCTGAGTTGGCGCGCTTCTCACCATACAGATCGCGCGGCAGCGGGATTTTCGGATGTGGTAAACCGACTGCGCCTTCGGTCAGCGCCATCTTCTCCACCGCAGAAACCGGATCGGCAACCAGCTCATCCAGCGGCAGGGTGTTATCCGCGATGCGGTTAACAAACGAGGTGTTGGCCCCGTTTTCCAGTAAGCGACGGACCAGATAAGCGAGCAGGGTTTCATGGGTGCCGACCGGTGCGTAGATACGGCACGGACGGTTCAGTTTGCCGTCCGCCACTTTGCCGACCACCTGCTCATACAGCGGTTCGCCCATGCCGTGCAGGCACTGGAACTCGTACTGACCCGGATAGTAGTTATTGCCTGCCAGCTGATAGATCGCTGCCAGCGTGTGGGCGTTATGGGTAGCAAATTGCGGATAGATCAGATTCGGCACCGCCAGCAGTTTGCGGGCGCAAGCCAGATAAGAGATGTCGGTGTACACCTTGCGGGTATAAACCGGATAACCTTCCAGCCCTTCAATCTGCGCGCGTTTGATTTCGCTATCCCAATACGCGCCTTTCACCAGACGGATCATCAGGCGACGGCGGCTGCGTTGGGCAAGATCGATCAGGGAGTCGATCACAAACGGGCAGCGCTTCTGGTATGCCTGAATGACAAAGCCAATCCCGTTCCAGCCGTCCAGTTCCGGCTCGAAGCACAGCTTTTCCAGCAGATCGAGCGAGAGTTCCAGACGGTCTGCTTCTTCCGCATCGATATTGATACCAATGTCGTAAGAGCGCGCCAGTAAGGTCAGTGATTTGAGGATCGGATACAGCTCTTCCATTACGCGCTCATACTGCGCGCGGCTATAGCGAGGATGCAGAGCCGACAGTTTGATCGAGATGCCTGGACCTTCATAGATGCCACGACCATTGGAAGCTTTACCAATGGCATGGATCGCCTGCTGGTAGGACACCAGATAAGCTTTGGCATCGCTGGCGGTCAGCGCCGCTTCACCCAGCATATCGTAGGAGTAGCGGAAGCCTTTCTCTTCCAGCTTGCGCGCATTGGCCAGTGCTTCCGCAATGGTTTCGCCGGTGACGAACTGCTCGCCCATCAGCCGCATCGCCATATCCACACCTTTGCGTATCAGCGGTTCGCCACTCTTGCCAATAATGCGGTTAAGCGAACGCGACAGATTGGCTTCATTGTGGGTCGATACCAGACGCCCGGTAAACAGCAATCCCCAGGTCGCGGCATTGACGAACATCGACGGGCTGCGGCCGAGGTGCGACTGCCAGTTACCGTTACTGATTTTGTCGCGAATCAGCGCATCGCGGGTTGGTTTGTCAGGAATACGCAGCAGCGCCTCCGCCAGACACATCAGCGCCACGCCTTCCTGTGAAGAAAGGGAGAACTCCTGCAACAGGCTTTGCACCATTCCGGCGCGTCCGGTTGCACCTTTTTGGTGCCGCAGCTTATCCGCCAGGCTGTAAGCAAGCTGATGGGTTTTCTCGGCCAGCGGGGCAGGGAGACGCGCCTGCTCCAGCAGCATCGGTACCGCATCGGTTTCCGGACGACGCCACGCAGCGGTGATGGCTGAGCGCGTGACCGACTGCGGCAAAATATGTTCAGCGAAGTCGAGGAAGGGCTGGAATGACTCGTCTGGCGTGCCTTCTTCACTGGCGGCATCGGCAAGCTGCAGGGGAATTTCTGGCAAAGATTCACCGGCTTCCAGCTGCGAAAGGTAGTTAAAAATCGCCTGTTTGATCAGCCAGTGTGGCGTGCGGTCAATTTTACCTGCCGCCAGTTTAATGCGATCGCGGGTGGCTTCATCCAGCTTCACCCCCATGGTGGTGGTTCCCATGATTTCCTCGTCCTCAAAAATATGATTCGACATCAGCGTGGGCTGCACTATCACTCATGTTGCAACTTTGTGCAACCATGTTAAATGTGACCTGAGTTGCACGTTTATCACCGCTTAAAATCAATCTGATGAAAAAGCGGCACAGAACTTGCTGCAAGAAGCTCGCCAAAGTTGCAACTCCGGTCAACGAGAGCACTCTCATGTTGAATAAGGTGCAACTTAAAGTGTGAGCGCGTGCAACCTATTGGCATTAAATCATCGAAGTCAGGTGAAACCATTGTGACAGCTGTGTTAAATGCATTGTGCGCGCCGCCCCTTTGCGGCAGGATACCGCGCCTTAAGAGAAATCGCTTTCTCTGGATGCGGTAAAGCCCTGCGTTATCACGTTCCGATGACGCAGGAAAAAGATTTCTCTTAACGGATTAAATAATAAGTGGAGAGAGTATGAGTATAAGTACACCGATGTTGGTGACCTTTGTAATTTATATCCTAGGAATGGTGCTGATTGGCTTTATTGCCTACCGTTCAACCAAAAACTTTGACGACTACATTCTGGGTGGACGCAGTTTAGGCAGCGTGGTCACCGCACTGTCAGCGGGTGCATCAGATATGAGCGGTTGGTTGCTGATGGGCTTACCCGGTGCCATCTTCCTTTCCGGCATTTCAGAAAGCTGGATCGCCATTGGCCTGACTATCGGTGCCTGGCTGAACTGGAAAATTGTGGCAGGTCGCCTGCGCGTGCAGACCGAACATCACGATAACGCTTTAACGCTGCCGGACTTCTTCTCCAGCCGTTTCGAGGACAAAAGCAAGCTGCTGCGTGTTATCTCCGCTGTGGTCATCCTCATCTTCTTCACCATTTATTGCGCATCTGGCGTGGTTGCGGGTGCACGTCTGTTTGAAAGTACCTTCGGTATGGATTACCAAACCGCGCTGTGGGCCGGTGCTGCTGCCACCATCCTTTATACGCTGGTGGGCGGATTCCTGGCGGTGAGCTGGACAGATACCGTGCAGGCCAGCCTGATGATCTTCGCGCTGATCCTCACCCCGGTGTTTGTGATTATCGCGGTAGGTGGTTTCGATGATTCACTGGCGGTTATCGAAGCCAAGAGCCTCGAAAACCTCGACATGCTGAAAGGGCTCAACTTTGTTGCCGTGATCTCCTTACTCGGCTGGGGCCTGGGCTACTTTGGACAACCGCATATCCTGGCGCGCTTTATGGCGGCGGATTCACATCACTCGATTCGCACTGCACGTCGTATTGGCATGACCTGGATGATCCTGTGCCTCGCGGGTGCCGTGGCGGTAGGCTTCTTCGGTATCGCCTACTTCCAGAACCACCCTGAACAAGCGGCAGGCGTAAGCCAGAACGGCGAACGCGTGTTCATTGAACTGGCGCGTATCCTGTTTAACCCATGGATTGCTGGCATCCTGCTCTCTGCGATTCTGGCAGCGGTGATGTCCACCCTGAGCTGCCAGTTGCTGGTGTGCTCAAGCGCCCTGACAGAAGACCTCTACAAAGGCTTCCTGCGTAAAAATGCCAGCCAGAAAGAGCTGGTGTGGGTAGGGCGTTTGATGGTGCTGCTGATTGCGTTGATCGCTATCGCGCTGGCGGCCAACCCGGAAAACCGCGTGCTGGGCCTGGTCAGCTATGCATGGGCGGGCTTTGGTGCCGCTTTCGGTCCGGTTGTCCTGTTCGGGGTGTGCTGGAAGCGTATGACACGCAACGGCGCGCTGGCAGGGATGGTGATTGGTGCACTGACGGTGCTGCTGTGGAAACAGTATGGTTACACCGAACTGTATGAAATCATTCCTGGCTTCATCTTCGCCAGCATCGCGATTGTGGTGTTCAGCCTAATCGGCAAAGGCCCATCAGAAGAAGCGCAAGCGCGCTTTGCTGCGGCTGAAGCGGAATTCAACACGAAGTAATGTGCTCTCTGATACATCAAGCCCGCCCGTTAAACGGCGGGCTTTTTTATTGAATCGACAAGGCTTCAACGCTCAATTCAAAGCGATGACATAGCTCAGCGTCCAATAAAGGCCATGCCGAGGAGCGAAGCGTCCGCACTTTGAACTGCCGACTGTTAAACGGCGGTTTTTAGTATCGAATAATCAAGGCTTAAACCCTCAATTCAAAGCAATGCCATAGCCAAACGTCCAATAAAGGCCATGCCGAAGAGCGAAGCGTCCGCGCCATGGACGGCGCGGCCGATCTGCAGGGATGCGTGGTTTCTTCGCGATCGGGATGGCCTTTAGTGGGCTGCGCACCAAACGTGCAGCGATAACCCTGCACCAAACGTGCAGCGATAACCCTGCACCAAACGTGCAGCGATAACCCTGCACCAAACCAGCAGCGATCGCTCCGCATTATATCTGCAGTAACCATCGCTTAAACCTTGGCCACCCCTTGTCATCTAATCCGTCGCCCTCCCCGCAAATGAGAAATAATTTCATTAAGTGACTTGTAATTTTACCCGCGATAATGATAATCGATATCGTTTGCACTTTACGTATTTTTACCTAAGGTTTACCCTGCTTAACAATCAAGAGGTTGGTGATGTTCGTACCGTTTCTCATTATGCTGCGTGAAGGTCTTGAAGCAGCTCTCATCGTCAGCCTGATTGCCAGCTACCTGAAACGCACCCAGCGTACACAGTGGTTCCCCGCGATGTGGGCGGGGGTCTTCATTGCCGCAGCACTCTGCTTAGGCCTTGGCATCTTCATCAATGAAACCACCGGCGAATTCCCGCAAAAACAACAAGAACTGTTTGAAGGCATCGTGGCGGTCGTCGCGGTGGTCATCCTCACGTCCATGGTGTTCTGGATGCGCAAAGTCTCGCGCAACATCAAAGCCACACTGGAACGCTCGGTGGATCAGGCATTGCAAAAACAGGGCGGCGCTGGCTTCCCGCTGGTCCTCATGGTCTTTCTGGCCGTTGCTCGTGAAGGACTGGAATCGGTATTTTTCCTGCTCGCCGCTTTCACCCAGGATGTCGGCTACGCGCCGCCGATTGGTGCGGTACTTGGCCTGTTAACGGCGATTGTATTGGGCATGCTGCTCTACTACGGCGGTATCCGCCTCAACCTGGCGAGCTTCTTCCGCTGGACCAGCTTATTCATTCTCTTTGTTGCCGCAGGCCTCGCGGCAGGTGCGATCCGTGCTTTCCACGAAGCAGGGCTCTGGAACCACTTCCAGGACATTGCTTTTGACCTCAGCAACACGCTCTCCACCCACTCGGTGGTCGGTACGCTGCTGGAAGGCATTCTCGGTTATCAGGAAACGCCAAGCGTCAGTGAAGTGGCGGCCTGGCTTATCTACCTGATTCCGGCGCTGCTGCTGTTCTTCTTCCCGGCGCGCCCAACGGCCAGTGCTGTACGCACCACACGCTGAAATTAAATCAGGCGCGATTGCGCGCCTGTTCTTCCATGTAACAGGGATATCACTATGACGATTCGCTTCCGCCGTAAGGCGCTGTTGGTTTCAATGCTGGCTCTCTCAGGCGCTGCATCTGCTGCATCCATCCCGCAAGTCACGGTTACCGTCACTGACAAACAGTGTGAGCCGATGTCACTCAATGTGCAGGCGGGTAAAACCCAGTTCATCATCAAAAACAACAGCCAGAAAGCGCTGGAGTGGGAAATCCTGAAAGGGGTGATGGTGGTTGAAGAGCGTGAAAACATCGCGCCGGGTTTTAGCCAGAAACTGACCGCGAACCTCGAAGCAGGCGAATATGACATGACCTGTGGCTTACTGACCAACCCGAAAGGCAAACTGGTGGTATCGGGTGAGTCGAAAACCGCTGCCAAAGGCAAAACCGACATCATGCAGCTGGCTGGCCCAATCACGGACTACAAAACCTACGTGATGAGCGAAGTCAAAGAGCTGGTGGCGGGCACTCAGGCCTTCACCGATGCAGTAAAAGCGGGCGATCTGGAAAAAGCCAAAGCGCTGTATGCACCGACCCGTGCACACTACGAGCGTATCGAGCCGATTGCTGAACTGTTCTCCGATCTGGACAGCAGCATCGATGCCCGTGAAGATGACTTCGAGAAAAAAGCCGAAGACCCGAAATTCACCGGTTTCCACCGCATCGAAAAAATCCTCTGGGCCGACAAAACCACCAAAGGTGCTGAAGAGTTTGCCACTAAACTGAATCAGGACGTGCTAGATCTGCAGACCCGCATCAGCGAACTGGCATTCCCTCCGGCGAAAGTCGTCGGCGGCGCAGCAGGCCTGATCGAAGAAGTGGCAGCCAGCAAAATCTCGGGTGAAGAAGATCGTTACAGCCGTACCGACCTGTCTGACTTCCAGGCCAATATCGACGGTGCACAGAAAATCGTTGATCTGCTGCGCCCACAACTGCAAAAAGCTAACCCGCAGCTGCTGGCGAAAGTCGATGCCAACTTCAAGAAAGTGGACAGCATCCTCAGCAAATACCGCACCAAAGACGGTTTCGAATCTTATGAGAAACTGACTACCGCTGACCGCAATGCGCTGAAAGGGCCGATCACCACTCTGGCGGAAGATCTCTCCCTGCTGCGCGGTACTTTAGGTCTCGACTAATCATGAGCCATAAAAATGACGCGGCGCAGCCGTCGCGTCGTCGTTTATTACAGGGATTAGGCATGTTGGGCGGCGCGGCTGCCCTGAGTGGCGGCTGTCCGTTCCATACGGCAGCCGCGGCTGACAGCTTCTCTCCCGGCACGGTTGCACCCGATGCGCGCCAGCAGGCGCAACCCTTCTATGGCCCGCATCAGGCTGGCATTATCACCCCGCAGCAGGCTTCCATGATGCTGGTGGCTTTTGACGTCTTAGCCAGTGACAAAAGTGACCTCGAACGTTTGTTCCGTCTGCTCACAGAGCGCTTCGCTTTCCTGACCAAAGGAGGCGCTGCGCCAGTTGTCACCAACCCGCAGCTGCCGCCAATGGATTCCGGCATTCTTGGCGCTGATATCGCACCCGATAATCTCACCATGACGCTGTCCGTGGGCACCTCGTTGTTTGATGAGCGCTTTGGTTTAAGTGCACACAAACCGACGCAACTGCAAAGCATGACGCGCTTCCCCAACGATTCGCTGGATGCCGATCAATGTCACGGCGATCTACTGCTGCAAATCTGCGCCAATACGCAAGACACGGTGATTCACGCACTGCGCGACATCATCAAGTACACGCCCGATCTGCTGGCCGTGCGCTGGCGGCGCGATGGTTTTATTGCCGATCATGCCGCACGCAGCCATGGCAAGGAAACGCCTATCAATTTGCTGGGCTTCAAAGATGGCACCGCCAACCCTGATACGCATAACCCTGCGCTCATGGATCAATTGCTATGGGTGACGGCGAACCAGCAGGAACCTGCCTGGACGCAGGGCGGTAGTTATCAGGCGGTGCGTATCATTCGTTTCCACGTTGAAATGTGGGATCGCACTCCGCTGGGTGAACAGCAAACCATATTCGGTCGTGAGAAACTTTCCGGTGCGCCGCTGGGCATGAAAGAGGAACATGACGTGCCGGATTACAGTAAAGATCCGGATGGCGATGTCATCGCGCTGGATGCGCATATCCGTCTCGCCAACCCACGCACGCCGGAAACCGACAGCAGTTTAATGCTGCGCCGGGGTTACAGTTACTCCTCAGGGATTACCGGTTCGGGGCAGTTGGATATGGGACTCTTGTTCGTTTGCTATCAGCATGATTTAGCCAAAGGCTTTATCACGGTGCAAAAACGTCTCAATGGCGAAGCGCTGGAAGAATATATTCGTCCGATTGGCGGCGGATACTTTTTCGTTTTGCCGGGCGTCCCTGACGAAAAACATTACCTTGGCCAGCCTTTACTGCAGGCCTGATTAATAAACGCACCGCGCCAGCGCAGCGATAAGGTTGTGCTGGCGCTTTTTTCACCGACCGTAAACTTTCCCATGGTCGCTTCCACTTCCGAATGTTCCGAAAAAGTTCGTCGCGCGTCAAATAATCCATCCAACTGAAAAATAGGGATAATTTAATTTAAGACGAAAATTCTCATGCTTCGCTTATCTGTTTTTCTTTGTCGTGACGTAAAAATACTGTTGCAAAGCATGGTTAATATGATGCACTTTACTCATAAGCGTTGTCAGTTGTGTGGCTATGTCCACTGGAGTTCGCGCATGACCCGGTCCTTCTATGGACAGTTAAATACACTTGAGCTAGCGCAGTACACTGCGGGGGATTTCTTCCCTCCAAAGTATCCTCTTCACTTTTCAATTATCGTTCCCGAACTATCGCCATTTCTTTACCGGTGCGCTTCAGCGCTTCGTCGTTGTTGCACACTACTCTCAATGGCCAGACCCGGCTTACAAGGAAGCCAAACAAACCTCTAAAGCGTTCAAGTCATCGCCGCGGGTGATCCGCCGCGATAAATGAAACCAACTGTAAGGTGCCACTATGGGAAGACAGAAAGCAGTGATCAAAGCGCGTCGTGAAGCAAGAAGAGTCGTTCGTAGTGATTCTCGCAGTCACCGTCAGCGTGAAGAAGAATCGGTCACTTCGCTGGTGCAGATGGGTGGGTTGGACTCAATTGGCATGGCGCGTGATTCACGCGATCGTGGTCCGATTGAAGCCAGAAATGAAGCTCAAGCGCACTATCTTAATGCCATAGAAACGAAACAGCTGATATTCGCCACCGGTGAAGCCGGTTGCGGTAAAACCTGGATTAGCGCAGCCAAAGCGGCTGAGGCCCTGATCAATAAGGATATCGAAAGGATTATTGTGACGCGCCCGGTTCTGCAGGCGGATGAAGACCTCGGTTTCCTTCCTGGAGATATTTCCGAGAAGTTCGCCCCGTATTTCCGACCGGTATACGACGTTCTGGTTAAACGTCTCGGCGCTTCCTTTATGCAGTACTGCCTGAGGCCTGAAATTGCCAAGGTAGAGATTGCGCCCTTCGCATATATGCGCGGACGTACCTTTGAGAATGCGGTAGTGATCCTTGATGAGGCACAAAACGTCACTGCGGCACAGATGAAGATGTTCCTGACACGCTTAGGCGAGAACGTGACGGTTATCGTCAACGGTGATATCACCCAGTGTGACTTGCCGTCCCACGTCAAATCTGGTCTGGCCGATGCGCTGGCGCGTTTCGAAGAAGACGAGATGATTGGTGTGGTGCGTTTCGACAAAAACGACTGCGTCCGTTCGGCACTTTGCCAGCGCACGCTGCTGGCTTACGGTTAACGATTGAGAAGTTGATTGAGAGTGTAGCGAAGCAAAACCCGGCGCAAGCCGGGTTTTTTTATGGCTGCTCAGCCAGGTTCATTGGCGCGTATCAATAACTGCTGGGCAGGAAAATCGATCAGAACACGATGATGTTGTAAAAAATTAGTGCCTAATAAACCATCCGCTACCATTTGTGAATTAATATCCTCCACCAGGATCGCCTCGATATTTATTTTCCCGGATGTGGCCTGTTTGATATTGATTTGCGTCGCCTGACAACCTTCATCATCCATTTTGGCTATGAATTCTTTGCAAGGAAAAACGTTATCTGTTCTATTTATACGTTTGCTCCATAACATCGAGAGTGTTGCACCGGTATCCAGCAGCATATTAAAACTCTCATTATTTTTCATGACCTCAATGATTATGCCTTCATCTGTGATCGTTAAAGGCAGCGTTAACCATTGCTGGCGGTCGATAGTGAAATCCTCCAGCCGATTCGCCACGGTGAACTGGCGATGCGGGTAATCAATCATCAGGACCTTTTGCCGGAAAAGCCCCAATCCGATGACCATACTTTCCGGTCTTTTGCCGTCAGGATGCAGCGTCAGTCCCCATGGGCTCAGGGAAACACCTTCAACGTTCTCAAAGCTCATGCCATTAACCGAGACATGGTGAAACATGAATTTATCATTCAGGAACACCTCGCCGGTCAGATCGGTGGTGCGCACTTTATCCTTTAACGGCTTTAGCCACGGCACCTGTCGTATAAACGCCGGATCAAAATGGAAAGCAAATGCAGAGCCGGTATCCAGCATAAACTCCCCCTACTGACCGTTAATATTCAGCGTGACAATCGGTAATGCACTTTCATCTAATTTAAAGGGGATTTTAATGACTGCTTCAGCTAATGATGTGAACGTCAGTATGAAGATAAAAACCCCATAATGCATGAATCCTTTCATTTATTTTTTTCCTAAGTTGGTATTTACCTCAACCAGATATCTTCAGCGTCGGTATAAATAAAACTCGAAAGGTTTACGCCTCGTGTGGCTTTATTTTTTATCTAAAGATGTTTTATGCGCCATTTTGTGATCGAACACAGGAACATCTTCGGAAAATCGTGCAGTGCGTGCATCCCGCTCATAACCTTGTGGTTCACAGAGCAGGTGATAAAGTTCTGGCCGTCTGCCGTGAATCCAGCGGCGTCCGGTAGACATCGCCAGTAACGAAAGGTCCAGATCGGCGCTCACCAGCGTATCTCTGAATGAAGTGGTTTCATTGACGATGCGACCATAGGGATCAATCACCATCGCATTGCCGGTGCGGATCTCACCGTTATCCAGTCCTACGCCATTACTGAACAGGATGAACAGTCCATTATCGTGTGCACGCGAGGGCAGCCAGCGCATCAACCAGCCTCGCCCGCTGTCACCCACTAATGCGGCTTCCAGCGCTTCAGGGTCTTGCTGGCGGTTTTCCCAAAGGCTTACAGGGATGGATTTCATGCCGAAGGGGCTGCGCGAGTGCGTGCCGCCCGTTTGATGTGGCGCAATCAAAATATCGGCACCCAGCAGGGCGGTGACGCGAACGTTATCGGTGAGGTTATTGTCCCAGCAGATAAGAATCGCTATTCGTACACCCCACGGCGTATCAAACACCGTAAATGCATTCCCCTGGGAAATGGATGGATGCTCGAAAGCGTGGATCTTACGATGTATAGGGCGTTGACCATCAGGCATGCAAACCGCGTAAGCATTGTAGAGCCGGCCGTCTTGATGCTTTTCAATATAACCCACCCCGATCGCCATCTGATAGCGCTCTGCCAGCGCCGCTATCCGTGCCAGTGACGGGCTGTCATCGCTGCACTCGGCGAGGGCTGCCACCTCATCATGCGAGAGCTGTGGCACATGCCAGTAACCAGTGATACACATCTCAGGAAAAGCCAAAACCTGAGTATCTGTCTGAGCGGCCTGTTCAATAAACTGTTCCATCAGCGCTAAGTTGTACTGCTTGTCTCCGGCGCGATGACAAAACTGTACGGTGGCAACACGAAGCTGTTTGTTCATGGTGATTTCTCTCGTAGGGGAATGGCGTGCTATTTCACCAGAGAGAAATCCACCGTGTATAATCACAACTTCGCTCACTTCGATAACCGAATGGAATGGATATTAAACTGCTCCGTGCCTTCGTTACGTTGGCTAAAACCCATGCTTATCACACTGCTGCTGAACAGTTGTGCGTGACGCAACCCGCGCTAACGAAACAAATCCAAACGCTTGAGCACCTTGCGGGTGTCACGCTTTTCCAGCGCGGGCGGCATGGCGCCCGCCTCACTGTGGCGGGAGAGCAGTTTTTGTCCGGTGCGCGGGATATCGTGGAGCGTCATGCGCAGTTTTGTGCCTCGATAGCGGAACGGCAGCAGGGCCAGACGGGAACGTTGACCATTGGATTTGGTATCTCGTCCTTTCGCATGGCACCTGAAAGGGTAGCGGCGTTCCGCACTGCGTATCCTGGCGTGCAGGTGTTATTAAACGACATGCCTTCTGCGGTGCAATGCCAGCAACTGATGGAAGGGCGACTGCAGATTGGATTTGTGCGCTTGCCGGTAACCGAACCGTTGCAAAGTCTTGTGCTGGATGAGGAGCGCTTAGTGCTGGCGATCACGGCAGACCAGCCTTCCGATCTGGCCGAAGCGAAAGTGTTTATTGAAACTCACCAACTGCTCCAGCTCTCACCCGATCGCGGCAATGGCTTAACGGCTCAGGCGCAGCGTTATCTGTGCGGGCAAGGTTTTCCGCCGTGTAGGGTTGCAGCCGCCGATGATATCCAGACATTGCTGGCACGAGTGGCGGCAGGGGATGGTGTCGCGTTATTGCCGGCGAGTGTGAAACACATCCTTCCTGCTGGCGTCAGGCTATTGCCGCTGGAGGGTGAACATACGCATTGGCAAACAGGTTTGGCCTGGAACGCACAGATCAAAGACCCACTCAGAGACAAGTTCCGGGCGATGGTAATCGGGGATGGCCAGGTAAGTTATTGATGTGGCTGATTTGAAGACAAAAAAAAGCCTGAACTTTCGTTCAGGCTCTTCTTCAAAATGATGGCGGTGAGAGGGGGATTCGAACCCCCGATACGTTGCCGTATACACACTTTCCAGGCGTGCTCCTTCAGCCACTCGGACATCTCACCACATTTTTTCTGCCAACCGCACTGGGTCAACGGGGCGCTACTATAGGGAGTTACCTGAAAACGGTCAAGCCCTATTTTCTCCTTTTGTTCTATCCGCTTAAGCTCTGTGCAGCTTGCTGCATCTCTCACCGAACTGGGTGTTCTGTCATCAAATTATTCCTTCCCTGCCACAAAAGTGTCACCAGACTGTCGCAGACTTGTCTGCGGAAACATTTGGTTATATTTACTGATAAGGATGCTTATAAATGAAACACATACCTCTTTTCACGGTTTCTCTGCTGGCTTCACTCATCGCGACGTCAGCAGTCGCAAATTCAACAATGTATACCCGCGCCGTCACCGGTGATATCACCGAACACGGTGGCGCGCGCCGCCTCAGCAGCGACCAAACCGAAGCGCTGAAAGCCTCACTCATCAATACCACGGCCAAAAACGTCATCTTGTTGATCGGCGATGGCATGGGCGACTCGGAAATCACCGCCGCACGAAATCAGGCGATGGGCGCAGGTGGCTTTTTTCCAGGCATTGATGCACTGCCGTTAACCGGCCAGTACACCCACTACTCGTTAGACAAGAAAACCCACAAACCGAACTACGTGACAGATTCCGCTGCCTCCGCTACCGCCTGGGCAACGGGCACCAAATCTTATAACGGTGCCATCGGCGTAGACGTCAATGGCAAGGATCAGGTCACTATTCTGGAGTTGGCGAAAGCTGCCGGCAAAGCCACTGGCAACGTCTCAACTGCAGAATTGCAGGATGCCACGCCCGCGGCTTTGATGGCGCATGTCACGTCGCGTAAATGTTATGGCCCGGAGAAAACCAGCGAACTCTGTCCAACCAATGCGCTGGAGCAGGGCGGTAAAGGATCCATTAGCGAGCAGATGCTGAAAACCCGTCCAGATGTCACTCTCGGCGGCGGGGCGAAATCATTCTCTGAAAGCGCCAAATCGGGTGAGTATCAGGGCAAAACTCTGCGCGAGCAGGCTCAGGCGCTGGGCTTCCAGCTGGTCGATAACCTGGATGGCATGAATGCCATCCAACAGGCCGACCAAAGCAAACCGGTACTGGGTCTGTTCTCCGACGGCAATATGCCGGTTCGCTGGCAAGGGCCAAAAGCCAGCTATCACGGCAACATTGATAAACCCGTAGTGACCTGTGAAGTGAATAAAGATCGCCCGGCATCAACACCGACACTGGCGCAGATGACCAAAAAGGCAATTGATTTGCTGAGCACCAATGAAAAGGGTTTCTTCCTGCAGGTGGAAGGTGCGTCGATTGATAAACAGGATCACGCAGCAAACCCATGTGGTCAGATTGGTGAAACCGTGGATCTGGATGAGGCCGTGCAGCAGGCGCTGGCCTTTGCTCGTGAGCATGGTGATACCCTGGTGGTGGTAACCGCAGATCATGCGCACAGCAGCCAGATTATTGAAAATGGCAGCAAAGCGCCGGGCCTGACGCAGGCGGTAAACACCAAAGATGGTGCGGTCATGACCATCAGCTACGGTAACTCTGAAGAGGATTCTCAGGGGCATACCGGCACACAGTTGCGTATCGCGGCCTATGGTCCTTATGCGGCTAACGTGGTGGGCCTGACCGATCAGACGGACTTGTTCTTTACGCTGAAGGATGCAATGGGCATTAAGTAACTGCGCCCGTCAGCAACGAGAATCCCCGCATTAGCGGTAATGCTTGTCAGTTAAGATCTT